>CAZYPK010000049.1:18221-31398 GCA_964649195.1 uncultured Phycisphaeraceae bacterium | reverse complement strand
CGATCGAGCGCCCCTTCAGGCTGTTTACGTCCGCGACTCGTTGAGTCGCGGCTCGACAGAGCCGCGACGTAACACGTCGCGGACGTGAACAGCCTCAAGGGTGGTGATGCTTGCCCTGTGCTTTCAGCCTCGAGCACCCTCGCGCTTCCCGTTCGATCCCGACACGACAACTTCGCCCGCTGCCGTCGCCGCACCTTCGCCGCGCGATCGAGCGCCCCTTCAGGCTGTTTACGTCCGCGACTCGTTGAGTCGCGGCTCGACAGAGCCGCGACGTAACACGTCGCGGACGTGAACAGCCTCAAGGGTGGTGATGCTTGCCCTGTGCTTTCAGCCTCGAGCACCCTCGCGCTTCCCGTTCGATCCCGACACGACAACTTCGCCCGCTGCCGTCGCCGCACCTTCGCCGCGCGATCGAGCGCCCCTTCAGGCTGTTCATCTCCGCGACTCGTTGAGTCGCGGCTGTTTCACACACACTCTCATTTCACCTGTTCGGGAAAGTCCTTCGCATAGCGCATCAGCAGCGCCTTCTCGTCGTTCTTCATCAGGTAAACCTTCCCGCGAATCTGTTTCGTTTCGCCGGCCTTGAGGCCGCCGATGCGGAAGTCCGAATGCAGGCAGACGATCACGCCCTGAAACAGTTCCTGGTAAGGCTCGAACGCGGTGGCGAAAATCATCTTCTCATCCTTGCTGAAGCAGCCGATGAGTCCGTTGCTGGGCACGATCTCCGAGAGCGGGCGCGGGTTCACATCCTCGCGCGGCACGCCCCTGGGGGCATAGACCTGGCCCGGAATGTAGCGGGCCTTTTTCGCCCAGGGCTGCGTGGGCATGCGCGACAGTTTGCCCTCGACATAGATGAACGACTTGGGCAGATATTCCTCGCTCGATCCCTTGGAAGGCACGCCGACGAATTGGTCCACGCGGATGCAAGGCTGGGCCCAGTGGGCCGCCGATTCCTTGTCCGTCGGGTTGTGGGCGGTGAGCCGGAAGTCCACCTCGTCCTCCCCCGCGGTGATGGTGTGCTCCACCGTCACGCCATCCTTGAGCGTACACTTGAGCCTGATCCGTTTCCTGTCATCGCCGGCTTCGACCGGTTCCGTCCTGTGGCCGATGACGGTCTCGTGCCAGTCGCGGTCGGTGGAGCCGGGCCGGCAGTAGGCTTCGAGATAGTTGATGGTGATCGGTCCGGGCAGATGGTCGCCGGCGATGGTGAGGATGTTTTTCTGCCAGGTGATGGTGAGCGACGGCTTTTCGTCGGCGCATGCTGTTGACGCGGTGACGGCGAACAACACTTGAACAAGAATTGCCGGGAAAACACAACTGCCGCGACCCCGTCTTGAAGGATTGTGAAGCGGTGAAAGTTTCATGTGCGGTCTCCTTGAGAGGTTGTGCTTTCGGCTGCCAAGCATTGGAAGCATTTATTACATGGATGATCGTCAGAAAGAACACGGTCAGAACGCATCCCAAAACCATGCGGACTCGCCACGAAAGACGCTTCTTGACAGGCATTTCATTCACGAACCCATTCCTTGATCGGCATCGTTCACCAGGTCTGCCGGACCTTCTGCGCAAACGCCTTGTCATTTTTCACCATTGTCGTCATGCCGCGCACGATGCGGGCGGCGATGGTCGTGTCGGAGAGGCCGCGGAACTGCGAGGCGAGGATGACCTCGTTGAAGGTGTATTCCTGCGAGGCCGGCGTGCCGCGGTCGCTGATGCGCAGCAGGTCGATGCGGAACTTCACCTGCACATCGAAGACATCGCGTCCATTTTCGCTGCGCTTGGAGGCGGTGATGGCGTCGATGCGGCCGGTGAGGATGTGGGTGGCTTGCAGGTCGATGCCGTGGGCGATGGCGCCGGCGGCGTCGAAGCCGCGCGTGGCGGCGGCGGGCGTCGGGGTGATGATCCGGCCATCGACATCGCCTCGCCCGATCATGGCTGCGCCCAGCGGCGCGACCCATGTCTCCAGCACGGTACGCGGGCCGTGGGCGTATTGATCGAAGGGCGCCTTCACCGTGAACCGATTGTTCGCCGCGCCCGTGAACACCGGCTGGGTCATCGTGAGATACACCCCTGATCGGTTGTGCAACGGCAACACGGCGACGCGCAGCGTCCTTGGCGGCGTCGGTGTCGGGGCGGGGCGCGGTGTTGGGGTTGGCGTTGGGGTTGGGGTCGGCGTTGGCGTCGGTGTCGGTGTTGGTGTCGGCGTCGGCGTTGGCGTTGGCGTTGGTATCGGTGTTGGTGTCGGGAGCACCGGGAGCGTCCCGTCAAGAATCGCCATGATCACCTCCCGAAACCTCATTGTCTCGGCAGTCGCCTCGTCCAGAATCATCGCCATCCCCTGCGCTTCGCTGTCGGGTGAACGCAGATGCGCGCGGTAGCGGAGGTACGTGTCCGCCCGCAGTTCCTTCACTTCCTCGAACACCTTCTGCAACTGGCGGATCACTTCGGATTGTTGACGATACTTCTCATTTTTCGCCGGATCGCGCCCCACCAGGCGGAGGTCGCTCACTATTTCGTCAAGCCTGCTCTGCTGATCAACAATAATCCGAAGCGACAGATCATCGATCAATCGTCCCACCTCCGGAACATTGGCATGGGTGAAGACGGATAGCTGCGTGTCATCCGATGAACCGGCGCTCTCCTCCTTCGGCTTCGGAGAGGGCGTGGAGGAATCATCGCAACCGGCAAAGCCCGAAAGCATCGCCGAACTCAGGATCAACAGCAGCACGCGAAAAATCATCGGCTCACCTCGGTGAAGAAACGGCGGATTCATTGTAATGGATCGATGCCGGGGGAGCAGGGAGAGCCGAAGGAGCAGGCTGGGTGGCTGGGGCTGAGTCCGCGAAGCCCCGGCCCAAGGACCACCAGCTATCAGTTGCTTCACCTTGCTTCGTGCGCCTGGCCGGGGCTTCGCAGAGCCTCAGCCCCAGCCACCCCAAACTGCTCAAACCCCGGCCGGACATCCGATACGATGGCCGCATGTCATCAACCGATTCACAGGCTTGCTTGCCGGGGTATGACGAGGCGCTGGCCCGCGTGCTGGCTCATGTGCCGCCGCTGGGGAGTTGCACGGCGCCGCTGATGCAGGCGTTGGGGCGGGTGCTGCGCGAGGCGGTGAAGACGGACCGGGATCAGCCGCCGTTTCATCGGTCGGCGATGGATGGCTTTGCGGTGATCGGTTCGCGGATTCAGGCGGGAACGTGGTACGACGTGACCGGCGGCGTCGCGGCGGGGGGCAGGCTGCTGGGCGAAGGGGAAGGGCGGTCGGGGGTGATCCGCATCGCCACCGGGGCGCCGGTGTTCGGGCCGTTCGATGCGGTGATTCCGATCGAGCAGGCCCAGGTGATGAAGGAAGGCGGGAGCGAGCGTGTTCGTTTTCACGAAGCGGTTTTCAAGCCGGGGCAACACATCCATCGGCAGGCGGCGGATGCGAAACGTGATGATGTCGTGCTCGCCGCCGGCACGCTCATCGGGCCGCAGCACATCGGCATCGCGGCGGCGGTCGGCGCCACGAGGCTCACCGTTGCGCAGCAGCCGCGCATCACGCTGCTGACCACCGGCGATGAAGTGGTCGATCCCGCCACCACCACGGACCGACTTGGCCCGCAGCAGATTCGCAACTCCAACGGTCCGATGCTCGCCGCCTTCTTCGCGGCCCTGGGCACGCCGCTGCTCGAACATGCGCATGTGGGTGATGATCCCGAACAGACCCGTGCCGCGGCACGCGAAGCCCTTTCGCATTCGCACCTGGTCATCACCAACGGCGGCATCAGCGCCGGCCAGCGCGACTGGCTGCCCTGGGCGTGGTCGAAACTGGGGCTTGGTACGATCATCAAAGGCGTGGCGATCCAGCCGGGCAGGCCGGTGCTGGTGTGCGGAGATGGAACGATTTCGGATTTATTGGGGATTTCGGATTTCGGATTTGAAGGCATGAAAGGCACCGGCGCGCGTTCCGCATCTTGCAAATCCGAAATCCGAAATCCGAAATCCCAATTCCCTTCCAAACTCGTCCTCGGTCTGCCTGGCAATCCCGTCAGTGTGCTGGCGACGGCCCACCTGTTCGCCTGGCCGGTGGTTCGTCGGATGCTGATGGGCGATGCGGATGGCGCGGCGTTGCCCTGGCGTCGGGTGACGCTGGCCCAGCCGGTGAAGGCGACGAGCAAACGCGAGGTGTTCCGTGCGGCAAGGATGCAACGCGACGGCGGCGCGAGCGTGATCCACTGGCAGGGGTCGGGCGATCTGATTCACACGGCAACCGCCGATGGTTTTGTGCGGTTGCCCCGGACCGATGAACCGATCGAGGCGGGAACGACGGTGGACTTTCTGCCGCTGGTGCGGTGAGGAGGGCAGGGGACAGGAAACAGGGGACAGGAAACAGGGGACAGGAGACAGGGGACAGGAGACAGGGGACAGGGGACAGGAGACAGGGGACAGGAGACAGGAGACAGGAGACAGGAAGAAACCCACAGCCGCTTGCGGCTTCGCTCTGACTTCTGACCTCTGTCCTCTGACCTCTTTTTCAACAGGCTGTTAGCCCCCGGATATCCCCCGGCTTACCGGGACTAATGGAGAGGCGGCGCATCATCATGACGATTCACGTTCAGCTTTTCGGTGTCCTGGCGCAGCGCATCGGCGCAGGCGTTGTCGATGTGATGCTGCCGCCTGATGCGAACGTGGCGATGTTGCTGGTCGCACTGGCGCAGGAGTACGAACCGATCGCGGCGATGCGCGACAGGCTGGCGGTGGCGGTGAATCTGGAATACGCGCAGGCGGGGGATGTGCTGCGCGAAGGGGATGAGGTGGCGATCATTCCGCCGGTGTCGGGGGGGTGATTTCTTTTTTGTATGTGAAATGCAAAGGTCCGGTGAATTCGATGACACCGGTTCCCGCAGGGTGGGTCATGCGAAAATCCTGATCGTCGGTGGCGCCCGTTCCTCGGAGGGTGAGTGTCAAAGGGCGTTTCGATTCGTACTCGCCGTGGATGCGCAGCAACTCCTCTTCGATCACCTCGACAGTCAATCGGAGCTTGCAATACATCTGATTGAACGAGGTCCCGAACTGTGCATCAACGCCGGCGCCGCCGGCATCGTGCGATTTTCCACTGACCCCGATCTGATGGTGCAGCACCTCTTGTCCCCAGGTGAAATCGGGAGTCAGATCATCCTCCAGAATCACCATCGAGAGGTTCAGGGGCCTGTCGGCGAACGAGGCTTTGCTTTCGGTTGCATTGTCGCAGCTCATGACGGCGAGCAAGGCGCAACACGAAAAAGCGAGCCGGATGTGATTGAAAAGATGGCGTCCGAGCTTGGGGTAAGGGACAGGAGACATCGTAGCCGCGGCGTCCTCGCTGCGCGTCTGCGGAACAGGGGACGAGGGGCGGGAATCAGAGCGAAGCCGCAAGCGGCTCCTGTCCCAAGCGCGGCTCGGATGACTCTTCCCATCATCAACCATTGGTCAGTTCCACCGCCAGGTCGCGCAGCTTGTTCACGCGGTCGCGGATGTCGCGGTAGCGGATGTCCTGTTGCAGCAGCGTGCTGGCCACCGCCTGGGCCCGCTTGGCGTGGTCGAGCGACTTGAACTTGCGGGCGTATCGCTCCAGGGCGTCCATCGAGAGATACTTGAGCGACTTGTCGGTGTCATCGCCCACGCCCTGGTGCTGCTTCATCGCTTCTTCGAGCGTTTCGATGGCGGGGTCGAGCCAGTCCATGTGGAGGTAGCAGATGCCCAGGGCTTCCATCGACTGCACCTTGATCTTCGGATCAGCCTTGGAATCCTGGAACGCGCCGACCGCATCCTCATATCGCTTGGCGGTGAGCAGGCGGCGGCCAAGCTCGTAGCGCAGCTTCATCACCGTGGGGTACTGGTGAACCCGCTCGGTGAATTCGGCCAGCTCATATTCGAGCTGCTTTTTGCGAAGGTCTTCGAGGCTTTTGGTCAGGCTCGGATCGTTGGGGCTTTGCTTGAGGAACTCGCGGATCATTCGTCCCTGACGATTCATCTGCCGCATGCGGATATCGCCGACATCGAACTTGAAGCGATACTGCCCGGTGGATTCGTACACCTCTTCCAGCAGTTTGATGGCCTCTTCATCGGCGTCATCATCCGCCTTGGCGACCAGGGCCTTGATGAGTTTGAGACGAAGGTCAAGGTCATCCCGTTTGGCTTCGAAGGCGGCGCGATGGCGGGCGATGATGCGGTCGTGCCCCGATTCATCGTGGCTCATCTGGTCCTCTTCATCGAGGGCCTTCTGCTTGTCCAGGTCCTTCACGCCGTCGCGGAAGGTGCTGCCCTTTTTGAGGTTGGCATCCTCGATGGTTTTCAGCGCCGCCAGGTCCTTGAGCCTGGTGAGCAGGTTGCCGTCGTCGTTGTCGAGCATGATCGCCCGTCGGCACGCTTCCTCGGCCTGCTTGTAGGCCTTGACTTTTTCGAACAGGTCCAGCGCCTTGACGAAGATGGTCTTGGAGGGCTTCTTGCCGACGTTCAGCTCCATCACCTTTTCGCCGACCCAGACGACGACTTCGCCCAGGTCCAGTTCATCCTCGACCTCGTGAATCTGGGCGGCTTTTTCCATGACGGCCAGGGCGCGGTTGACGTTGCGCGGGTCCATGGCCCAGAGTTTTTCGGCGTGGGCCATTTTCTCGACGAGCGTCTTGCCGCCCGAGGACATGGTCTCCTTCAGGCCGGCCGATTTGCCGCCGTTGACCAGGCGGCGCATGCCGACTTCAAAGAGGGCTTCGTGTTCGCGCATGGCGTCGGGGAGGAACCGCAGGCCGGAGGCGAAGCTGTCGATGGCGTAATCGTAGTTGGTGTCGGCCACCTGATGGGCGCGGTCGAACCAGGCGCGGGCTTTGCGCTCGTCGGGCTTGAATCCTTCATTGCCACCGGCGCCCCCGGAGGCTCCGGGGGCGGCCTTGCCGTCGTCGTTGCCGTTGGACGAGGTGGCGGTGTCGCCTTCCGTCTTCTTTTTGCCGAATCCGAATAGTCCCATGTTCACTCACAGGAAAGAGGATGGATGAGGTTGCCGGCCGCCGGTCACTGCTTCAGCGGTCGTTGGGAGGGTGATGAATCCACATCGAGAACCGTGTGAACCAACAACCGGGCATTATAGCAGAGATGGGCTGCGTTTGCCGTGCGGCGGCGAGTTCCCTATTCTTGAAAATCGCAGGTTGATCAACCTTATAAATGGCCCGATGGACTTTTCCGACATGTCATCCCAATCCGCCGCCGTTTCCGGAACCTTTGATGCCTCCTTTTGTCGCCTGGCGATCAACGGCGCCGCCGGCCGCATGGGGCGAAGGCTCGTCGCGCTGGGGGCCGAGGATGATGGCCTTCGCATCGTCGCGGCGCTGGAGGCGGCAGGGCAGCCGGCGCTCGGAGAGGATGCGGGCGTCCTCGCCGGGGTGGCCGCCATCGGCACGCCGATTTCGGATGAGCTGATGCCGGGCGCGGCGCAGGCGATGATCGATTTCACCGTGCCTGCCGCCACCCGCGTTGCCATCAGGCGGTGTCTGGAAAACAAGGTCGCCCTGGTCATCGGCACCACCGGCCTCACCGCCGACGATCATCTGCTCATCGACGAGGCGGCGAAAACCATCCCCATTCTTCAAGCCGCCAACATGAGCCTGGGCGTCAATCTGCTGCTGGGTCTGGCCGCCCAGGTCGCCCGGCAACTTGGTGATGATTACGACATCGAAATCGTCGAAGCCCACCACCGCATGAAAGCCGACGCCCCCAGCGGCACCGCGCTGGCTATCGCACAAGCCGTCTGCGAAGCGACGGGCAAGTCGATGACCGATGACCTCGTGCATGGCCGGTTGGGCGCCCATGTCCCCCGGCAGCGCGGCGAGATCGGCATGCACGCGGTCCGCTCCGGCGACATCGTCGGCAAGCACACCATCAGCTTCGGAACCATCGGCGAAGAACTTTCGCTCACCCATGTCGCCTCGACGCGCGATGTGTTCGCCCGCGGCGCCCTCCGCGCCGCCAAGTGGCTCGCCGGCAAACCCGCCGGGCGGTACGGCATGAAGGATGTGCTGGGGTTGTAAACGATTCATCTTGCTGCATGAGGCATGATCCCGAAGGAATCAAAGGAGGTCTTATTTCCAGCGCCCAGGAAATAATCAAGCGTCTCGGACTTACGCCCGAAGAAATCGAAATTCTCCTGGACGAGCTGCCCGACCTTCGTGCATCAGCGCCGCGCAACCGGGCCCAGGCAAGGGAGAGCATTCTAAAGCGATGGAGCATTGACGAGGAGATTTTGACGGAACTCATCGATGGCGTTCCGAGCTTGCGCGGAATGCTTTTCGGATACGTTGCGGAATATCATTTCACCCGTCTATGGCTCAGGCGCCCGGACGTTACATATACGGTCAAGCCGGACGATCACAACCGAAAAAAGAAAGGTGATCGCATCATCATCTACAAGGGGCGGGAACTGTCGATCGAAGTCAAGTCGCTCCAATCGGCGATGACGGTCGCGAAGAGCGACGGGACATTCCTCGGCAAGGCGCAGTGCGACGGCAGCGACAGGCGGATCGTCACCTTCGCGGATGGAACACAACTGAATACGACATGCCTGCTTGCGGGCGAATTCGATGTTCTTGCCGTCAATTGCTTCGGCTTCCGGGGCGTATGGGAGTTCGCGTTCGCGGCGAACGATGATCTGCCTCGCAGCAACCATAAAAAATACACGGATGCGCAGCGTGCCGCGCTCCTGGCGACGCTTGTGCCCGTTTCCTGGCCGCCCAAGCCGCCGTTTGCGGAGAACCCGTTCACCGTTTTTGACGGTATTTTGAAGCGCCGCGTCAAATAGCTTTCGCTTCCTCTGAATCCCTGTTTCGGACTCGACTGCGTTTGGCCTTCAATTTGACGAAGATCAAAAAATAGGAATGGTTTTTCCGCGCATGGACCTGTTTCTTCAGGCGGGCAACGACGGGACGATTGTCCCGCACGACGACGAAGAGGTCCTTGCAATAAAAACCGTACTCTTTGTATCGATTGTATATTTCGATATGGGTCAGCCATTGTTTGTTGGCGCTCACTTCATCCTGACATTTGACGATGAAGACGCCGTTATCCTTCAGCACCCGATGGGCCTCCCTGCCCGCCTCATAATAGAGTGCGGCAACCGCCGCGTGCCACTTGGCGGAACTCTCGGCTGATTCATCGCCGTTTGAATAGTAGTTCCGAAACGCGGCATGGGTGCCCCCGCCCGCCTTATGGCTCGTCGTTTTCCGAAAGAACCCCTCCATGTATGGCGGATCGAGAACAACACAGTCCATGGAATTGTCGTCGTAAGGAAGCGCGCGGCAATCAATGCCGTCCGCAATGTCCGAAGCCTTCAATGTATATTTGCTTCGATCGACCTTGCGCCAGAATACGCCTCCTCCGAAGGTGACATCCGCGATGACCGCGCCTTCGGGAACGTGCAGTTTCAGAATCTGCGGAAAAAGGTCCGCATTCCCCCCAAGATGGGCTGAAAGAAGCACGTCCGTCGAGGCGACACCGCCTTGCACCCGTTTTTTCGAGTCGCTTTCGGCTGCAAGCGGGAAAAGAACATCTTGAGCGGCAGGTGTGGTCGCCATATGTTTTCCAGACGAGTAGGGGAATCGCACGGATACTTCTATAAGTGTACCCGCGATCGGGATGGATTGTCAATCGCTGCGGTTGCCGGGAACGTGGTATTCTTCGGGCATGTTGGACACCGATTTCATGGAAGCGGCCCGCCGCCGCATCGGGTTGACTCAGGAAGAGGCGGCACGCGCCGCGGGACTCCGGGGAAAACAGGTGTGGAACGACATTGTAAACGGTCGGCGGGCCAACATCACGCTGGCGACGCTCGACGCGATTGCCCAGGCGCTGCAATGTGATCCGCGCGATCTGATTCGACCCGAAAAGCCCCTGCCGTGATGTCCGATATTTTCCTCATCTCCCGCAATCCTTCCGATTCATCCGATTTTGATTGAACCATTGTTCCCGCCATGCGTCTATCCACGCAATGGTCGCGCGACCTTCTCTGCGCCGCCCTGGCTTCCGTTGAAAGGATCGAATGATGAATCGTCTTCCCTTCCTCATGGGTCTGGCCTTTTCCGCCCTTGCCCTTTTTCAGCCGCTCGCCCGCGCCGCCGAGGTGAGTTATGTCGAGGATTTCGCCCTGGCCAAGGACCGCGCCGAGGCGCTCAAGCAACTGATCCCCGGCACGGAGGATTATTACTACTACCACTGCCTGCACTACCAGAACACGCAGCAGTACGACAAGGTGACTGCGACGCTCGACGCATGGAAAGCCCGCGTCGATCCGAACAAGCAGCGCAACTGGTCCCCGCGCATGTGGGAGATCATGAACCGCCAGGCCCTGCTCAATTACGAAAAGAACCAGCAGGAAACACTCGGCTATCTGCGCCAACGGCTCAATGTTCACTTCAATCATTCACGCGATCAGCTCAATCAAAAGACCAATCACCCCACCGCGCTCGATCCCAACCTCATCTCCCGCGATCGCCTGACCCCCATCGCCCTGCAACGCCACGGCGCCAGCCTCAACGGGTTTGAAGACACCGCCCTCGACTGGCTGGCCAAGACCAATCTGAATGAAGGCGTCCGCAGGCAACTGCTCCAGCGGCTCCAGCGGCCGGACCACGCCAACATGACCGCCCTGGTCCTGGGCGACCTGCGCTACATACACACCGACGGCTTCGGCTCGATCAATATCCACAAACAACTCCTGCTCGCCCAGCTTGATGACCTCGCCAGGCAGATGCCTGAGTTGATGAACAACACAAACTTCATCAATACCTACATCACCAAGCTGCACCCCAACCCCGACATCGACTGGCGAAACGACGCGGGGGAATATATCGCCTATCTCGATCGTCTTGAAGCCTTCACCGGCAAGCTCGGTCCCGCCTTCAACTCCCTCAAAGCCCATGTCCTCTACCACCGCATGGTCTTCGATCGTACGCAGGACAACTACGATCGCAAGCGGTTCATGGCTTACATCTCGCTGCCGAAATATGTCACCTATATCAACAACAAATACATGGAGCTGGAGGAACGCCGAAAGCATCCATGCGATCTCAACGCCAACTATCAGCCGGTGACCATGCTCCCGATCATCGGCAACGATGAGCCGCTGATCCGCAGCTATCTGCATCACTATTTCGTGAACGATGAAAGCACCAAGGCCTACGAGACCTACATCAACGATGTGTATCTCAACCACAACTTCGCCGAGGTGAAGCTGGTGAGCGGCCTGGGCGATCCCGAGCGGTGGTACTCCATGCTGCCGCCGCACCTGGTGCAGCAGATCAAGGACCGCATCGATCTGGATTTCACCTTCACCAACAAGGAACTGTTCCTGACCGAAGAGGCGGTCAGCCTCGATCTGATGGTCAAGAACGTCAAGACGCTGATCGTGAAGGTGTATGAAATCAATGCCGCCAACTTCTATCGCGACAACCGGCGCGAAGTCGATACCGACATCAACCTCGACGGCCTGGTCGCCAACACCTCCACGACGCTCACTTACAACGACGCCCCGATCCGCCGTGTGAAGCGGCATTTCGAGTTCGCCGAGCTGAACAAGCCCGGCGTTTACGTGATCGACTTCATCGGCAACGGCAAGAGCAGCCGCGTGCTGGTGCGCAAGGGCAAGCTGCGTTACGTCGCCCGCACCTCCGTGGCCGGCCACGTGTTCACCGTGCTCAACGAAAAGAACGAGCACCTCAGGAATGCCTCCCTCTGGCTTGCGGGCCACGAATATACAGCCGACCAAGACGGCCTGATCACCGTCCCCTTCAGCAACCAGCCCGGCAGCGCCGCCATCGTCCTGCGCCATGGCCAGTTCACCTCGCTGGACAGCTTCAACCAGGAATCCGAGCAATACAGCCTGGAAGCGGGCATCCACGTCGATCGCGAACAGATCATCAAACGCAGGAAGGCCAACGTGCTCGTCCGTCCGCAGCTTTATCTCAACGGCACGCCCGTGGGCATGAAGGTGCTGGAGAACGTCACGCTGGTCATCAACTCGATCGACCTCGACGGCGTCGCCTCCACCAAGGAAGTCTCCGATTTCAAGCTCCACGAAGACCGAGATGCGGTGCATGAGTTCACCGTGCCCGATCGACTGGCGCAGCTTCAGTTCCAACTCAAGGCCAGGGTGCAGAACCTCAGCCGCGGACAGAAGATTGATCTGGCGGCCGGGGCGCAGTTCGCCTTCAACGAAATCGACCGCACCGATCGCGTGGAAGACCTGCACTTTGCCGCGACGGCCGGCGGCTACGTCATCGACCTGCTGGGCAAGACCGGCGAACCCAAGGCCAACCGCCCGCTGCAACTGATCGTCAAGCATCGCGACTTCCGCGATCCCGTTCACGTCACCGTGCAGACCGACGCCCTGGGCCGCGTCAAGCTTGGCAGCCTCACCGACATCGCCTGGGTTCAGGCGACCGGTCCCGAAGGCACCAGCCGGCAGTGGCCCATCCTCATCGATGGCCACAGTTACCACTCCACCATCCACGCCAAGGTGGGACAACCGATCCAGGTGCCCTTCATGGCGGGCAACAAGCTTGATCCATCGCTCGTTTCACTGCTGGAACTGCGAGGCAACACCTTCGTCGCCGATCGTCTCAAGAGCGCCACCGTGGTGAATGGTTTCCTGAAGATCGATGATCTTCCGCGCGGCGATTACGACCTGCTGCTCAAGGACAGCAACACCCGCGTGCTGCTCCGCCTGACCCAGGGCATTGAGCGCGACGGCCATGTGCTTGGCGACTATCGCAATCTGGAGGTCCGCAACCCCGCTCCGCTTCAGATCGAATCGGTGACCGCAGGCGGAGAGGAAGTGCAGATCAAGCTCCAGAACGCCGGCCCCTTCGCCCGCGTCCACGTTTACGCCACCCGCGTGCAGCCGGCCTTCTCCGCCGCCGGGAATCTGGGGCAGATCAAGGACCCGGAGCCTTACCTGATGACTCTGGGCCGCACGAAGTCGGCGTATGTCGCCGGCCGCAACATCGGGGATGAGTATCGATACATTCTCGAACGAAAGTACATGCGCATCTATCCGGGCAACATGCTCGCCCGTCCGGGTCTGCTGCTCAACCCCTGGGCCATTCGCGCCACCGAGACCGGCGAACAGATCGCCCAGGGCGGGGATGATTTCTTCGGCCGGTGGCGGCGT
>CAZYPK010000049.1:0-18211 GCA_964649195.1 uncultured Phycisphaeraceae bacterium | reverse complement strand
TTCGGCCGCGGCGGCAATCGCCCCAGTGAAGGCGGCCGCTCCCGTGGGCATGGCGCTCAGGCCGGAAGCAGGAACGACTTCGCCAACCTCGACTTCCTCGGCCAGACCTCGGCGGTCCTGCTCAACCTCACCGCCGACAAGAACGGACTGATCACCATCAAGCGAACCGACCTGGGCGACCACCAGCAACTGACCGTCGTCGCCGTCGATCCGCAGAACACCGCTTATCGTTACCTCGCTTTGCCTGAAGGTAAAAATGAGTTCGTTGATCTTCGCCTGATCAACGGCCTCGATCCCGCGAAGCACTTCACCGAGCAGAAACAGATCTCCATCGTCGGCAAGGATGGCAAGTTCATCCTGAGCGACATCACCACCGGCAAGTTCGAAGCCTACGACACCCTGGCCCGTGTTTATTCGCTTTATGCAACATTGTCGAATGATCCCAAACTGATCGAGTTCAGCTTCATCCTCAACTGGCCCAAACTCAAGCAGGAGGAAAAGCAGGCGATGTACTCCAAACATGCCTGCCACGAGCTGAACATCTTCCTGCTCAGGAAGGACCCGCAGTTCTTCGCCCAGGTCATCCTGCCTTACCTGGCCAACAAGCGCGACAAGACCTTTGTCGATCAATGGCTGCTCAACAACGCATCGGGAAGCTATCTCGAGGCGTGGGAATATGGCCGGCTCAACATCGTGGAACGCATCCTGCTCTCGCAGAAGATTCAGGGCGAGCAGCCGCTGACCGCAAGGCATGTGAAGGACCTGTACGACCTCATCCCGCCCGATCTGGAGCGGTTCAACCATCTCTACCAGACCGCCCTCAAAGGCAGCGCTTTGGAGACCGGCGACAGCCTGGCGCTCATGGAGCAGCTCGACAAGCTGATGCCGCAGGCGAAGCTCAAGAGCTCGATGAACGAAATGCGGCAGGACATCCAACGGTCCGCGCAACCGGGTCGGGCGCCCTCCCCCGCCGTGGGGGCGGCGCCCGCAGTCGATGGCAGAAACGCGCCTCCGCCTCCGCCCAATGCTCCTGCCGCCCCGCTTGCCGATGCCGCGGCAGCCAAGGCCCGCGAAGCGCCGGGCGAAAGCAAGGAAGATGCGAAGAGGCAGGCGGAGCGCGATTACGCCGGCGAAAACGCCCGCCGCGCCAACGCCCCGGCCAAGGAACTTCAGAAAGGCTACTTCGCGGATGACGATAGCCGCCGCAAGGATGTGAGACAGTATTACCGCAAGCTGGACAAGACCCAGGAATGGGTGGAGAACAACTATTACAAGCTGCCCATCGAAGTGCAGAATGCGAATCTCGTCACCGTGAACGCCTTCTGGAATGACTATGCGAAGCACAACCCGGCTCAGCCGTTCTATTCCACGCATCTGGCAGAGGCTTCGCGGAACTTCACGGAGATGATGCTGGCGCTGGCGGTGCTCGATCTGCCTTTCGAGGCGGGCAAGCATGAGAGCCAGTACGACCAGGCGAAGATGACGCTGACCGCCGGCGGCCCGATGGTGGTGTTCCACAAGGAGATCAAGGAATCCGCCTCGGTGGCCAAGCAGACGCCGATCCTGGTGAGCCAGAACTTCTTCCGCGCCAACGACCGGTATCGCCACGAGAACAACGAGCGGATGGACAAGTACGTGACCGAGGAGTTCCTCGCCGGTGTTGTGTACGGCTGCCAGGTGGTGATCACGAATCCCACCTCGTCGAATCAGAAGCTGGATGTATTGCTTCAGGTGCCCGTCGGCGCGATGGCGGTGGCCAACGGACAGCAGACCCGGGGCGCGCACATTCAGCTTGGCGCCTTCAGCACGCAGGCGATCGAGTACCACTTTTACTTCCCCGCGCCCGGCGAATATGTTCATTATCCGGTGCACGTGGCCAAAAACGAGCAGGCCATCGCCTTCGCCTCGCCCTTCAAGTTCAAGGTGGTCAACGAGCTTTCCAAACTGGACAAGGAATCGTGGGATTACGTTTCGCAGTTCGGCACGGATGACGAGGTGTTCGCTTATCTCAACGCCAACAACCTCCACCGCATCAACCTCGACCGCATCGCCTTCCGCATGAAGGACAAGGCCTTCTTCACCAGGGTGACCGCGCTGCTCTCGCAACGCCACGCCTACAACCACACCCTCTTCTCCTACGGCCTGCTGCACAATGTCCCCTCCGTGGTGCGCGAGTACCTCGAGCACAGCGACGGCTTCGTCAACCAGTGCGGCCAGTGGCTCGAAAGCGCGCTGCTGACGATCGATCCCGTCGAGCGCCGCAGCTTCGAATTCATGGAATACACCCCGCTGGTCAACGCCCGCGCCCACCAGCTTGGCAAGCGCCGACAGATCGTCAACGAGCGCATGGCCTGGCAATACCACCGCCTGCTGAATGTGCTCAAGTACAAGCGGACCCTCAGCGATGACGACCTGCTGGGCGTCACCTACTACATGCTCCTCCAGGACCGCGTGGAGGACGCCATCGACTTCTTCGCCATGATCGATTCGAAGAAGGTGACCACCGCGCTTCAGTACGACCTGACCGCTTCTTATCTGGACTTCTACAACGCCGACCCGAAGATCGCCCGCGGCATCGCCGAGAAACACAAGGACCACCCGGTCGATCGCTGGCGCACCACCTTCGCCGCCATCGGCAAACAGCTTGATGAAGCCCAGGGCAAGGTGGTCGATGTGGCCGACAAGGACGACCGCGACCAGGCCCAGTCCAGGCTGGCCGCCACCGATCCGAACTTCGAGTTCAACGTGGAGGCCAAGAAGATCAACATCACCTACCAAAATCTCAAGCAGGTGCAGGTGAACTATTACCTGATGGATGTGGAGCTGCTCTTCAGCCGCAATCCCTTCGTGCAGGAGTTCTCCGGCGAGTTCAGCTACATCAAGCCCAACGACTCGGCGACGGTGAACCTCAACGACAAGGCGACGCTCCATTCGCTGCCGCTGCCCGCCAAGTACCACACCAGCAACGTGCTCGTCGAGATCGTCGGCGGCGGTCAGACGCTCAGCAGGGCCTACTACAGCAACGCCATGAGCGTTCAGGTCATCGAAAACTACGGCCAGGTCCGGGTGACCCAGGCCACCACCGCCAAACCGCTGCCCCGCACCTACGTGAAGGTCTATGCCCAGCTCGCCAACGGACAGGTGAAGTTCTACAAGGACGGCTACACCGACCTGCGCGGCCGGTTCGATTACAGCTCGCTCAACACCGATGAACTGGGCGGCGTGCAGAAGTTCTCCGTGCTGGTGCTCAACGAGGAACACGGCGCCGTGGTGCGCGAGGCGACGCCGCCGAAGCAGTGAGCAGTAGTCGGACTACTACTCGCTTCGGCGATGCGAAGCCGGTGGCTCAGGCGATGGATGGTCTGCTCAGTAATGCCAACGCCCGCGAAAAACAGATCGCATCTCTGCGGTCGATCGGCAAGCCGTTCGAACCACTGCGCTTCGCCGAGCGCGCCGCGGCAGCGATTGGCGAACAGGTCAGAGCCGTTGAAAAATAAGCCGCGACGTAACACGTCGCGGAGATGAACGGAAAGAAGGCGTGACCCTCCCGCGGCAGAGGATCAAAAGATGCGAAAACGACCGGCGCGGCCATCGTCTGAATCGGACGAGCGATATACTTATTCACGCATGATTCCGCCGTTCCGTTCCGATGGCTGTCTCCCCGAAGGATTGCACCTGGCCGACGAAGCCGAGGTGACTTTCCGGTTCGGTTCCGCCACCCCGCGCCGCCGGCGCCTTGTCCTTCGACTGCGCCGCTGGCTCGAACTGGCCAAACAGGTCGGCGCGCGTCGATTCCTGATCGGCGGCAGCTTCGTCACCGCCAAGCCCGATCCCGGCGATATCGACGCCGTCATCCTTCCGCCCGCCGACTTTCAGTCACAAGTGGAGCGTGATCTGGATGCCGCGCTGGATCTGGAGCAAATGCTCCTCACGCGCAGCCCGGAGGAATTGTTCGCCGCCGAGGATGAGATAGACTGGAGCGACTGGTTCGAGTTCTTCACCCGCACCCGTGAAGCCGACGACCGGCGTAAAGGACTCGTGGAGATCGCCCTATGATCGCAACGCCCATCGAATATCAAAAGGCCCAGGAAGAACTCCGCGACCTCACCGACCGCCTGGAGAAACTGCAGCAGTCTCACCCCGCCGGGAGCAAGGGGTTCACCAAGGCCGGCGTTCGCAAGATGATCGCCCGCCTGCACGAAGAACTCGCCGTTTACGAAGGCAGCGAGGAAATCCGCCACCCCGACGCAAAATAAGCGAGCCGACGTTGTCGTGCGAGCCGGTCGGCGGGGTGAAACCGGCCCGACGCAACCACACCGTTGCCGGATCGACGACCGTCGCACCCAACCCGCTGAAATCTCCGCCGTTGAACGTGAGCAGCCGCGTCGGCAGGTTGGTATCGAGAAGAATCACTCCCGTTCCATCCGCGTGTGGATCCCCTCGCGCGAATCATCGACGTCGCCGACTTTGACGGTATATGGCTCCATCTCCGCGAACAGCGCGTAGCGAATAGTGGTCCGACTACTCTAAATCGGTGAGTTGCTGAAGCGAGAACTTTGAGAAGATCGGTCGAAACGAAGGTTCTCAACCCACCGGATTAGCATAGTCGGACTACTACGCGATGTGAAGTCGGGCGTGGAAGGCGCCGATACTTGAAGGTGGGCGCCGGCGGATGCTCCCGGTGGAGCGGCATGTCGTTCGGTTCGTCGCGCTCGGATTCAAGGGGTGCGGCATCATGCAGCAGATCAAACTTGTCGCCCGGTTCCGCGACGGCCGCGTGCTCAAAGGCACGACGGACAATTTCAATCCGCTCAGCGGCGGGTTTCATCTTTTGACCGAACCCGCCGGGCCGGATCGCAGGCCGGTTTCCATCCGGCTGGCGGAACTCAAGGCGGTATTCGTCGTGCGCGACTTCCGCGGCAAGCCCGGCCATGTCGAAAGGAAAACATTCGCCGCCAAGGACGCGACCCTCGGCGCCCGCCTGCGCATCACCTTCCGCGACGGCGAGGTGATCGTCGGCCACTCGCTCAACTACGACCCGCAAGGCCCCGGCTTCTTCGTGTTCCCTACCGACCCTTCAAGCAACAACCAGCGCATCTATGTGGTCAACGGGGCGATCAAGGATGTGAAACAGGTGGCGTGAACCCGCGCACTTCGAGTGCGCGGGCTTTGTCATGGCGTGCAGGAAGTAGTAGTCTGACTACTACATGGATACCCATCCACTTGCCGCCCGTTGAAGAAGTCAGAGATCAGAGCGCAGAGGCCAGGGAACAGGAGACAGGAAGAAGCCCACAGCCGCTTGCGGCTTCGCTCCGCCTCCGCCCTCCGCCTTCTTTTCAACGACTTTGAGACATCTGCCTCACCACCGCCGGGACTGGTCAACATCGCCTCATCTCTGGCACAATGCCCCGATGACCATCACCCTCGCCGACATCAACGCCGCCGCCCTTCGCATTCGCCCGCAGGTCTGCATCACGCCTTGCCCCCATTCGATCGCCCTCTCCCGCGCCACCGGCTGCGAAGTCTTCTGCAAGCTCGACCACCTTCAGCGCACCGGCAGCTTCAAGGAACGCGGGGCACGCAACGCCCTGCTGCTGCTCACCGCCGAGCAAAAAAAACGCGGCGTGATCGCCGCCTCGGCGGGCAACCACGCCCTGGCGCTGGCCTATCACGCGGGGCTGCTGGGCATCCCCGTCACCGTGGTCATGCCGGTGCATGCCCCGCTGATGAAGGTGAGCAACTGCCGGCAAATGGGCGCCGTCATCCTGCAACACGGCCGGACCATCGCCGATGCCGCCCAGCTTGCACAACAGCACGTCACCGAGCGCGGCCTGACCTACATCAACGGCTTCGACGACGGCCCCATCATCGCCGGCCAAGGCACGATGGGGCTGGAGATTCTTCAGCAGGTGCCCGACTGCGAGGCGATCATCGTGCCCATCGGCGGCGGCGGGCTGATCGCGGGGATCGCGGTCGCGGTGAAGGCGATGCGGCCGCAGGTGCAGATCATCGGTGTCGAGCCGGAGAACGTGGCCAGCTTCACCGCCGCGATGCACGGAGGAAAACCGGTGCGGATCGATGCGCGGCCCACCCTGGCCGACGGCCTGGCCGTGCCGCGCGTCGGCGACCGCGCCCTGGCCCTGGCCATGCCCCGCGTCGATCAGGTGGTGACGGTCGATGAACGCTCCATTGCCACCGCCATCCTGCGGTTGGTCGAGCTGGAAAAGAGCGTGGTCGAAGGCGCCGGCGCCACCGGGTTGGCCGCGCTGATTGAAGGGAAGCTGCCGGAACTCAAGGGCAGGCGCGTGGTGCTGCCCCTGTGCGGCGGCAACGTGGATACGCCGGTCCTTGGCCGGATCATCGACCGCGGCCTGGTCGCCGACGGCAGGCTCTGCCGCATCGAGACCACCATCAGCGACCGTCCCGGCGGCCTGGCGAAGTTCGCCGCCCTGATCGCCGAGGCCGGCGGCAGCGTCCGCGACATCGCCCACGACCGCGCCTTCGCCGGCGACGATGTGCACCAGGTCGTGGTCCGCTGCCTCATCGAAACCCGCGACGCGGATCACGCCCGATCCCTGCGCGACCGGCTGGAACGCGAAGGATATGCGATGGGGGCGTAATGCCGCGAAATGACACGAAGATGCGCGGCGGCATGTTCATCCGAGCCGCCGCCGTGGGTGGCAACCGCTATCTGATTCGTTCAAGGCCATGAAAAAAATGAAATAACCCGTTTGACATTTTTTGGCGTCTCCTTTTAAGCTGGCGGGACCTTTCTCGGAATCCCCTTGTCTGGGAGTATCGCTGATGATGGCCCTTTCGCCCGCCATTCGCCCATTTGGGGTTTGCGTCATGCTCGGCATGATTTTCCAGGCCGCGGCGGCGATGGCGGTTCCCGCGACCGAAGAAGCGCCGGAAATCAAACCGCTGCCCGCCGATCTTGAGCGGATCGTCGCCCGATGCCGCCTCTTGCGTGGCCGGCGGCATCCCGGATGAGATGCGGCAGGCCGCCGCGCAGCTCGAACAGATCCGCCGGAAAGTCGGCGACTTCACCGCTCCTGAAGTCGAACTCCTGCTTGCACGGATCGCCCTTGCGGACAAACGCCCCCTGCGGTCCATGGAACATCTGCATCCGTTCGTGCGTAATCGCAAGGAATATAAATCAAGTTTTGCGGAACATTACCTGCTTGCCGGCGACACCCAGCTCGCACTCAACAAGCCGCTCGAAGCCGCGCTGATGTTTGATTTCGTCATCCGTGGCGAAGAGAAGCGGAATGCCGGGGATCACTTCCGGGGACCGATCACCGCCCGCGCCGCCGAGGGCGCCGGACGCGCCTTCATGGCGGTCAAAATGTACGGTCAGGCCGAGTACGGCTACAAGTTCGGCCTCGACTACATCGACCGCCATCTCAAGCCGTACAAGGCCGACCTGAAAGACCTCATCGCCCAACTCAACGACGGCCTCAGAACCGCCCGCCGCGCGGGCGCCGTCGAAAAATACGGGGAGGACTTCGTCGTCTTCCGCGATGCCGAAACGCAGCGACGCGAGCGCGGTAACCCCGACAAGGCCCGCGAACTTTACCTCATCCTCATCGACGCTTTCCCCGCCGGCCCCTACACCGAGGCCGCGTGGTTTTTCGAGGCTGTCTGCCTGATCCAGACCGGCAAGCCGGACAAGATCGCCGACGGCGAAAAGCGGTTGCAGGCTTTCTATGCCGCCGACAGGACCGGCCTCTACCGCGGCGAAGCTTTATATGAACTGGGCCAATTGGCGGTGGTGCGTCATCTGGACCCGGCACTGGGCCAGAAATATTTCGCGGCGCTGGATGACTGGATCGTGCAGGCCCGCAAACGCTGGCCGCCGGAGAAGGCGGGCGTGCCGGCTGCGCCGCCGGTGAAGAACGATGTTCCACCTGCGACCACGGCGGGCAAACAGAAATCCACGCCGAAAGGTCCACCGCGACCGCCCAAGAGCGACGATTCCAGACTCGACCAGATCAAACCCCTGGCCCGCGAATTAGTCGCCCCGCCGGCGCAGGAATGGAAAAAGCCGGACTTCTGGGGCAACGTCAAAGCGGAAAGAATCGTCCCCGGCGACCTGGTCAACCCGCAGACCTGCAACTGGTATCTGAACAACCTGGAGGAACACTGCGCCAAGTTCCGCGGGTTCCTGGCGATGGCCGGGGGGGACAAAAAACAGGCGCACGAACAGTTCCGAAGGCTGTTGCAACTGGATGCACGGCTGACGGACGGTGACGTCAAAGTCAATCCCAACGATTACACGCGGCTTAAATTCGGCGCGGAGCATGGCTATATAGTTTGTTATCCACAAGAGTTGAAGCTATACAATTCAAAGCAGCGATTCCTGATTCAATTGGGGGAATTCTATTATGTCACCGAACAGTACGGGCCTAGTCGGGCGGTATTCAAACGTCTTCTCGCCAGTGATCTCGGTAAACTTGATTCTGCTCAGGAAGACTTGCCGCATTACATGATGGGGCAGTTGGCCAATCTGAACAACGATGGAACAGATGTATTCATTCATTACGAAAAAGTGTTGAACAAACGTGACAGCACATGGACAGAACTTCGGGCAACTTGGGCAATCATGAATCGAGGACGGTTTTATACGGATTCACCACTTCGTGATCGCAGCGACAAGCTTTTACGTGAGATGGCGTATTCAAATCTCGATAACCAATACGTTCAGGAAGCAAGAATAGTGCTCGCTTCTGACTTGCTATATATTGACGAGGTGGATGAGGCTGTTAAGGTATTAAACTTGATTCCGGTCTCCAATAAAAAGTACTATCGGATAGGCCGGTCGCATCTGGAGCAAATTGCGGATCCAAATTCTTTTCTTTGGAGAACATGGCTCAAGCGGGAACCGAAAAATCCGGTTCCTTGACTCCGGACCACCGATTTCGTTCTTCCGCACACTTCACTTCCATTCTTTGTTATGAGGAAATTCCGATGAAGGCTTTGATTGTTTTTATCGTGTTCGCGGCCACATTACTGTCGGGTATCGCCCTGTGGACGGTTTACGCCGGCGATCCCAACGAACTTACAGTCCGAACAAAAACAGTCGATCGTGACAAGCAAGTTGCAGACGCAGCCAATTCCGTCAGTCCGGACGGGTTCGATGCTCCAACAAAGAAAATCAGTAAGACATTTGTTCCTCCAAAAGTGGGCGAAGTTATTACCGAGTTCAGGGTGTTCGCCCCTAACGAGAAAAAACCTGGTAGTGAGCCTAAGGAGTTTATCGATCTGCTATTCGCAGGAGCTGCGATAACAACTCCTTTTTCTGAGACAAAGAACGCGATCACGGTGAATTTCATCGTGGCAAGCTTTGACGACGCCGACCATTTTCCGCTCCGTTGTGATGGCAATCTTGTTCGAGTCGGAACCGCTCCAGGCGTGGTTGCCTCAGCTCACTGGGCTGCCAAGATCGGAGAATCATCGATCGTTGCCACGGTTCCATCCACGCCCGCCAAGACATTACGCGCGCCGCTGACGGGTAATCCGCCCTCACGAAAATTCACTTCAACAGAGACAACAGCGACGTGGGTTGCTGGCAAATCGATAGTGTTTGTGGAAAAGTCCGCCGCCGATATCGAACTCGAAGCCGTCAATGTGTATAGCACTCCTCGTTGGGATGTGGTCCGGAACACGGCGGATGCCCAAGCGTTACAGCAAGCGCCGTATCCAGCACTGGCGAAATTATCGCTTTCAACCTACGTAGGTAAGACAACAAAAATGTCATTGGATGCGATCGGTTCATTCAGCATTCTATGCTATGATGACAAGAATGCGAACGGTACGTGGGAAAGTGGAACAGAACCGGTATGTTACCTCAATGTGGTCATAGCTCGCGTCAAACTGGCGGAAGAAACGTCGACGGCTAAGCCCGGCAAGGCATCGAGAGACATAGTCGGAAGTAGTTATGTTGTAGACGGAGTTGCCGTAGGTGGACTAATATTTCGGATGACTCACGGACCTATTAATCCAATGAAGTATGACGATGCCGGATTGGAGTTTAAGGCTGACATTGTTGTGGTCGGGGGAGGCGGGGACGGTAAATTAGGAATAGAGCGAGTATTGGCCGGGTGGTGTAATAATATGACCGACGCATTCGTCAATACGGGAACGTATGAAGGAGGCGCCGTTGTCTCTAATCATTTGACAGAGGCCAATGCATTCGCACAATCTCCAAATCATATCACAGTCGGTAACTTGCCTAACGCAATAACAGATGCAATTAGTGGGGCGAAACCGATTCTTGATGCGACGCCCCATGGCGGGGGAAGAGGCGGTATTAGATCATGTCTTGTACCAACGGCGACCGGTGTTGTCGGAGCAATCTCCATAGGTGAACGACGGCGGATCTTTGCTGGCGATAGTCCCGCTCAAATGTTGCCGATGATCCATCCGAGATTTGCTGGAAAACGTCTAACCGCCGCTCAATTTGAATTCAACTGCAAGGCCTATTTGGTGATTTGGTCAGGTGCAGAAATGGCGATGCCCTCGGAGCCGGGGGCGAACCTTTTCGTGACTGCGGCTGAATTTACGTGGTCCATTAAATCACATTATTCAATCGCGTGGGCGGTAAACGGCGTTCCTACGATAACGAACGGTACAACTAACACAATCGCAAAGAGTCAAACAGGAACTCACAATAATAATGAGGTTGTTCCAATGGCGGGACGCGGTGAAGTGTGGGAGCCGGTATCGCTCCAAAAGGTGTGGTATCGTAATGCAAAGCAATAGTGACTCATCGATACGAAATGTTTGATGAAGAGGAGGTGGCTCATGCTTGTTGCCGACGGTCAACGAAATATAATGCAATGGTGCATTGTCGTCTTGATGGGTTTTGCAAACAGTTCTATTGGCGCGGTCGTTTCGCCAGATCATGTGTGGGCGATCGCGAAGGTGCGCGTTGGGTCTGATCGGCAGGTTGTATTGATGATGAAAGCACTGGGCGACGAGTGGTGGGACGAGGTGCCTTGCGTGCATTTCGACGTAGTTCACTGGATTCATTCGGTAAAAGTGCCGGACGCACAAAAAGCACGTCCGATCATGGTTCCGGTTCCCGGCATGGATCGCCTTGTTGGTGGAGTGCCGATGGCTGACGTTATCGGACAGTGGCATTTAATAATGGGCGGCTGGAACGGGCGCGAGGTTATTGTCGACGACTTTTGGCGATTACAGGGTGACGATGCAAAGTCGATTGTCTTGCGGGAAACAGCGGGTATGAATGAAATCGAGCGGGTGCGTAGGCTACGTGATGAGAGCGCGCGGCTGAAGTTGTATGAGCAGACCATCCGGCAGACAAAAAGTCCATCAATAATTTTGGTGCTTCATGCTCGGCAGTTGCAAAGCACCGCAACATCCGACATGGTTCGGGCGCGGGTGAGGCTGGCGCTGCTGCCGTTGGTGTTGCGGGATGATGTACCCGTCGAGGTGCGCGAGTTGGCGGGGGAGCAATTGGTCAGGTGGCCGATGAGCAATGATGAGGCGAGCGTGGCGGCGGCGTGCGAGACGACGCTCAAGCCGCTGATGGAATCCTTTCAAAAGCTCGCGCAAACGCCCGGAAAGGAACCGGATCGGGAACGGGTGATTCTCGGCGCGATGACGGCGGTGCTGCAATATGCCAAGCCTCCGGTCGGGGCCGATCTGTCGCTGAAGGAGTTCGGGCAGGAGTTGGCGAAGTATCGTGAAACGTTGACGAAGCAGGTTCCGACGGGGCCCGAAGTGATCGATCTGAGCAAGATTCCCAAGCCCGGTGAGCCGGTGAAGATCGAGCCGGTGAAGCCGAAGGAACTGGTGTGGCGGACGGCGGAGGTCGAGAAACGCATCGCGGCGCTGACTGCCTCGCCTTGAAAGCGAGTGGCGCGGGTTGCTGGACGTGGTCACGGCGCAGCAAGGCAATGTGGGGAACAACGCCAACGGTGTTAAAAACCACAGTCATGCGGATGACTTCAACTCGGACGAAAGCAAAGGCATCGATGACGGCTGGAAGAAATGGTCGATCCTCACGAAGGAATTCGTGCCGCCTTCGTCGCGGACATTCAAAAAGTTCGCCAACAAAGTGGGAAGCAATGACACCTACGTTGACGTGGCCAATCCGTCGGCGAGCAGTTTCGAGGCCCAGCGGACACTGGATGGCCCAACCAAAATCCGCATCAAGTATCTGCTCAAGAACCAGCCGACCAGCGCCGATGAGTTCCCGCTCTGGGCTGAAGGCAATCTCGAAAGCGGCGGCGGTGGCGGCCCTTCTCAAGCGCACTTCTGGGCGGCCAAGGTCCACTTTGAAGGCACGGTGGATATCGACGCGGATATTGATCGCGACGGAACCGTCGAGAACAATGACGAGGATGAAGACCGGGAAGAATCCGTGGGTACTGTCGTGATCGCCGATAAGGAAGGGGTGTACAGCGACCCGGATGAACCGGCCAAGCGCCGGGCGATCGTCCTGCGGCGCAACTCCGGCACGGGCAATATCCGCGTCAAGCGAAACTCCGGCAACCTGAAACTCTACGACGCGGCGACGGGGGGCGCCGAAAAGTTCGGCGGCAATGACGAAGTGGCCCTGGCCGCCGGCACGTACCACCTCCAGGGCGGCCCGACGCCGAGCACGAATGTCCGGGATCATCACCTCAAGGTCAGGGAGGACGCCGACGCTGCGGCGTACGTCGACCAGATCAACGTCACCGTGCTGTGGGTGGAGATCAGCGGCGATGCCGACCCGACTCACAAATTCAGCCCTTCATCGATTTATGCCGGCCGGACCGCTGCAGTCAACTTCGCGGGAGGTGAAGACCTTGGAGTTCAAGTCAACGGCACCACCGCTACCAAGGTACACGGCGTGGTCGAATTGCAGGGTGACATTAAACCCAGCGATTTGCACTTTGATCGAAAAATCACTGACGGGTGGACACAGCCCGACGACGTCCTGCCCGCCCCTGTTAATGTGGCTGCAAAAGCCGAGTTTGGATTTATCTTCCGTAGAATTGAAGATGTCGATATCTATGCAAACGGGAATGGCACCTCGATCCAGCATGAAGACAGCTACGATGACGGCCCGGCTCCTTTCCAAGACGTGGACCCAGCCAAGAGTGCATCAGAGCTGTTGATCTTCGACATAGATGGGCCAACGGTTACCGTAACGACAACCGGCGGATTCTTTAAGCATACTCGAGACAACTTCACCGAGCATTTGGTATTCAATTTTCACAAGGAGGTTCCCGAACGCTGTTCGAAGAAGCTGCAATGGGCGTTTACAGGGGATACGGATTTGGCCTACGATGACACTGCGGTTTATATTTTTGACGAAGCCAATGATGGTAACGGTGCCAATGAAGTGTTTGTCGGATCAAACTTGGCGAATACGAGCATCAATCTCGCCAACGCGCCGGATATGGTCACAGCATTGACGGATCCAGGCGGCGATAAGCAGATCAAACGTGGCCAGGACGTCGTGATTAAGGTGACCGGCACGCACTTGGTCGGCGCCTTCACACTCGAAAAGGGCGGCACGGTGATCTCCGCCAAGAAAGTCCAGGTCAAACGGACCGACGCGGCCAAGAATCTCAGCGATCTCACGGAAGCCAAGGTCACGTTCAATACCAACCAGGCAGCCAGTGCGGGCTGGACCCTCAGGGTCGTTAACGACAAAGGTAACGATACCATTGGTGGGTTTGAGATCATTAACTGATGATGACGTGGCGACTACGTTGGGTGACCTTGGCTCGAACAACCGGAATCACAAACAAAACTCAAGGAGCACACATCATGAAACGACACATTATACAGACGGGTATCATTTTCAGCTTCATCACAGCCGTCCTGCTTTTGATCCATCATGCCAGTGCACAGAAGGATGCGGCTAGGAATGTGGATGTCAAACAATGGACGGCGACCGCCACACAGCATCTCGCACACGCGCAAGGGATCGCAGATACGCTGCGTCAAACCACGTGGTGGGACCAACCAGCGAAAGCTGATGATTTGGAGTCGCTCATAAACACTGCGGGAACCCTCCGCTCCGAACAGGCGATTCCCGTTCTGATCGAACATCTCGCATACCACCCTTGGATGCTCATTGGGCGAGAAGAAACCTCGCCCAGGAATCTGGAAATGCAGTATCCGGCTGTTGCGGCTCTGGTTCAGATCGGTATGCCTTCGGTGCCGCATCTGCTGAAAGTCCTCAAAGAACTCCCTGGTGCCGGGCAGAAAGCAGACGCCCTCAGCCAGCGGCAGAATTTAGCGGCTTCTGCAATCCGAAAGATCCACGACAAGGGCGGAGCCGGCCTGGACATGGCTCGCCAGCGCATCAAATTAGAGATAGCCTCATCCACTCCTGAGGAAAAACGACAATTAACGAAGGCATTGAATCACGTCATGCTCCGAAACGAGGACTAAATAGCCAACCGCAATTCTGTAACCCTGCGGTTCCGCTGTCGGCGGTTTTTCGGTCACCGCCGCCATCAGATTGCTAATCTTGACATGGTCGATTGGATGGCCCTATGGCAATGTGTAAACGATAAAGGTAACGATACTCTTGGCGGATTTGAGTTCGTGGAGCGACCCTTCTGAAGGGTGAATGGTTTGTGAATATGGCCTGATTGAAGGGATCATCCATGCTGTGCGGGAGACTTCTGATGATGTCGCGCGTGCGGACAACGTTGCTGATGAGCTTAATCGCTTTATTCGTGTCATCGGCGGCCATGAGGTCGCCGGAATCAAAGGCCGCGGAGGGAAAGAAGGAAGCGCCTGACGTCAAAGAAATGTCTTTGCGGATTCGTTCGATTGAATCGTACGTGGTGGCGAAACTGAAGAGCGATGAGGCTATCTGGGTGAGTCCCAATCGATCAAAGGAAGCGATTGAATTGCTCAACTTGGTTTCCGTCTTGCGATCTCCGAAAACTGTTAAGCCGCTATTGTTCTATATCCATTATCATGGAGGTCGTGGAGGTGGTTTTGCTCAACTTCTCCAGACCGAAGCCACGTTTCCAGTCGTGGGATGCCTGGTCGAGATCGGCACACCTGCCGTGGAGCCGCTCATTGAACTCATCAAGTCGAGCCCCAAGATTCGAGAAGATGAAGATCGAAGAGCAGCCGATGGGAGTATGCATATGCCGAGAAACAGAAAACAGGCTGTCTTTCTTGCCGTGCATGCACTATCCAAGATATACGATCACCCTGCCGGGCGAGGCAAAGATATCTGTCAATTCGTGTTGCAGGCGGAATTGAAGGCGACGACCGTTGAAAGCGAGCGGGAGGGGCTGCGGGCGGCTCTAAAACTGTTCCAGAAGCAGGAGTGATCCCGCCATCCCGGGAGGGCGCGGCATCAGGGGAACGGAAAATGGGACATTCTTAATCGATCGGCCTCAAAAGAAGAGTGTCTTTTTTTACCCTACAGGAATTTCTGAATAACCTCGCGCTCAAGCCGCTTGCGGCTTCGCAATCCCCTGGTTCACGGTATATCGGGGATTATTCAGATCACCAGGAACAATCACCTCACTTGAGCGTGGGAATCGTGTAGTCCTTGAGCGACAGCGTGATGCTCGCCCGGCCATTGAAGCCTTGTGCGATCAGTGCGGTTCGTATCGTGCCTTGCACCGTGACGGGGTGTCGCTGCTGTATGCGTTCCATTCGTTTGCCGAACGCTTCATCACCTCTGATCTGGAAGCCGTAGATGGTGTCGGCATAAACCGTCGTGCCGATCTCGAAGCCGCGGTAGGTGAATGCGTCATCGGCGAGTTTGATTTTGGCCACCCACATCTGCGCGGGGTCTTTTTCCAGCGGATCCTTATGAACGGAAATCGTGGCGATACGGGAATTGAGGCGAATCTCCCGGCCAACGGCGTTCTCCCGAAACCAGGGGCTGACATTGCGAAAGACCGTCTTGTCCCATCCTTTGCCTGCGGCGGGCGCGGCGTCGGCGGGCAGGCCGTCAAACATCTGCTGCCAGGTGTTGAACGGCTTCGCGTTCGCCGCGGCTTTGACATCAGGCTCAGGCTTGCCGTCGGTCGGTTGTTTTGTCTTGCTTCCCGCGTCGGTTTTGTCGGCAGGCTTCAGGTCGATTTCAGCGTTGAGCACTTTGATGTAGATCATCGCATGTTTGTCGCTGGAGCCGATGCCCAGCCGGGGAAACTGAATCACGCCGGTGATGGCGATCTTGTCGCGCGTCCTGTCGAGTTGGCGGGCGGTCTGTTCCTGAGCATCGGTCGCCCGGTAAATGATTTCTCCATTCTTGGTCGAAGGGGGCACCTGAATTTCGTAGCCCACGTTGACGCCATGAAAATTGAACGGCGGACTGTTGAACAGAATCCATAATTCCCAATCGCGTCCGGGTTCGCGCTTGTCAGGCTTTTTGTAGTAGCTGATCTGGTTGATCGGAACGATGATCCGACATGGCCGATTGGCGGCGTTCTTCTGCAGCCAGGCACGGGCCTTCTCGCGGGTCTCATTGCTCCAACCTGTCCTGGGGTCCGGCTGCAAATCGGCGGGCATGCCCTCAAACAGATCCGCCATCGATGTCACCAGCTTGCCCGATGGTCTGGCCGGCGGCGCGGCGGAAGACACGGACGCCAAGATGATGATCGCCGACAGTAAAAACAGTCGCCAAGCAGTTTGAAACATCGCCCGACTCCCATGTCTGAAAAACGGAATGCGCCGCACACGTTCAAAACATCATCCCATGCGTCATTCAATATGCAAACAATTTTCAGACGCAATAAAAGAGTCTTTGGCATCAAAAGAGGCAATTTCAGGCCGCCCTCACCTTGTGGAGGGCAGTGATGGTTTTTGTTCGACCCTCCTTCCGGGAATCGCGGAGCATGTCCAGGGCGATGCGGTTGGGAGGACTGGTCGCCCACCGACAACATCGGCTGCAATATGGTCGAGCTCACCGTCAATGAATATGACAATGGAGAAGCTGGTCAAGACTCCAATCTCACGAAGGTCGCCCAGCACGTTGACAACCTGACCGACCACGATCGCCTCTCCACCTTCACCTACGACTACCGCAACCGCAGGCTCACCGCCTTCTCAGGGACAGTTGGCGTCGATGCCTCTTTTGGCGTGAGCTATTACGATAATATGGACCGCGTTTTCAAAAGCGAACGCTACGCCACGGACGACCTTCCAGGCGACGGCAACCTCCTGGCCCGCAGCGAGACCTTCTTCGACGACCCCATGGCCCGCGTCACCAAGCGCGAATACGACGACGCCGGCAGGACCACCGCCGTCATCGAGAACTACGTCGATCACAGCAGTAGCAGCAGTTCCTCCTCCTCTTCAGGCGGTGACACCTGCACTCACGACGACGAAAACCGCACCACCCGCTTCACCTACAACGCCGATGGCAACCAGGCCACCATCACCGCCGTCAATCCGCTGACCGGCGACCAGGTGACGACGTACCTCTACGGCACCACGTCCAACGATTCCGCTCTGTCCTCCAACCTCCTGCTCCGCGCGATCCAATATCCGACGGACACCGTGGAATTCCGTGTCGAGATGAAATACAATCGCGCAGGCCAGGTCGTGGAAAGAAAAGATCAGGCGGGCACCATCCACGCCTATGATTACGACGTATTAGGAAGACAGACGGAAGACCGAATCATCGCCCTCGGCGAGAACGTTGACGAAACCATCCTCCGCATCGCCACCGCCTACGAGCTGCGCGGCATGGTCAGGAAGATCACCAGCTACGACACTTCCACCGTCGATCCCTGCGATTGTGACGCGGGTGTTGTCAATCAAGCGGTCTTTGAATACAACGACTTCGGCCAGCTGATTACAGATCAACAATCCCACAACGGCGCAGTTGACACCGGCACCACGCCCAAGGTCCAATACACCTACTCCCCCGGAAGTGACAACAGCAACCAGATTCGACCAACATCAATCATCTATCCCAATAGCCGCGTGATCGATTATTCCTACGGCGATGAAGGCGAGATGAACGACAAACTCAACCGCATCGCAGCCATTGTCGATGATGCAACAACCCTCGCCGCCTACAAATACCTCGGCTTGTCCAGCGTCGTCGAAGTGGGCTACACCGAACCCCAAGTCAAGCTCGACCTCTGGGGCGGAACGCCCGGAATTTATGCGGGATTGGACAGGTTCGGAAGAATCATCGACCACCGCTGGATCAACTACGACACCGACGAGGACATCGCCCGCATCCAGCACGGTTACGACC
>CAZYPK010000048.1:0-31410 GCA_964649195.1 uncultured Phycisphaeraceae bacterium | reverse complement strand
TGAACAAGCTCAACGCGGAGGGGTTGATGGATTGCTATCCGAGCCTGACGCCGGCTCAGGTCCACGCGGCCTTGGCTTATTATTATGACCATCAGGAAGAGATTGACCGAAGGAACAAGGAAGCAAATGAGCGGGCCGTCGAGATGCAGAAGCAGTCCGAAAAGGAGCATCCCGACCTTTACCGGAAGCTGCGTGAAGCCGAGGCGGCCTTGAAGCGCGAGGATGCCCTGCGAGGGAAGAGCGCGTGAGTCTGCGGTACCATATGGATGTCCATGTGCCGGGACCGATCACCTGGGGATTGCGCCTTCGCGGCGTCGAGGTGCTTACGTGTCAGGACGACAAGACAACCCGGTGGGCGGACGAGAACCTTCTTGTGCGAGCCGCTGAACTTCGTCGCGTCATGGTGAGTTTTGATGAGGATTTCAAGCGGGTGGTTGCGTCGTTCCTCGCCACCGGTCACGAGTTTTCCGGGTACGTCCACATTCCCCACGCCAGGCTGATGGTCGGCGAATGTGTTACCAAGCTCACGGCACTTGCAAGAATATTTGATTCAGATGATGTTTGGAATACTGTCATTCATCTGGCAGAATGGTGATCTCAACCACTCCCTTGGAGTTAATGCTCATGCTGACCATCCCCGGTAAACCTGGCGCAACCTGTGACGGCTACTCCCGCCGCGAGCTGATTCGTGTCGGCGGTGCTTCCATCGCTGCCCTGAGTCTTGGGCAGATCCTTGAGCTTCAGGCCGCTCATGCCGCCAGTGTCAAGGCGGGCGGGGCGGAAGCTGCCGCGGCAGGTGGTGAAAAGAAATCCTCCTCCGGCTTCGGCAAGGCCAAGAACGTCATCATGATCTACCTCCAAGGCGGCCCCAGCCACATCGATATCTGGGACCCCAAGCCCGATGCCCCCGAAGGTGTGCGCGGCGAGTTCGCCAACATCAAGACCTCCGCCAAGGGCATCGAACTCACCGAGGTCATGCCCAAGCTTGCCAAACAGATGCACCGGGCCTCGCTCATCCGCTCCGTCAGCTACACGCCGGCGGGGCTGTTCAACCATACTGCCGCGATCTATCAGATCATGACCGGCTACACGCCCGACAAGGTTTCCCCCTCCGGCCAGCTTGAGCCGCCCGCTCCGAATGATTATCCGCACTATGCCTCGCAGATCTGCCGCCTTCAGCCGACCGATATCCCCATGCTCCCCGCCGTCATGCTCCCGCGCCCGCTCCAGGAATCGGGCATCATCCAAAAGGGCGGCACCGCGGGCTTCCTCGGCAAGGCCCACGATCCCTACTACTTCTTCCAGGATCCCAACGGCAAGGTCAATCTCACCGACCTGACCCTTCGCCAGGAAATCAGCAAGGAGCGACTCTCCCGCCGGCAGTCGATGCTTGAAAAAGTCAACAAGGCGATGCCTGATATCGAGAAGGCGGTCGAACAGTCCGCCGTCAATGAATACTACGGCAAGGCGTTCGAACTGCTCATCTCCGGCCGTGCCCGCAACGCTTTCGACCTCGACAAGGAAACCAAGGAGATGCGCGACAAGTATGGTCGCCACACTTTTGGTCAGTCGCTGCTCCTGGCCCGCCGGCTCATCGAGGCAGGCACCAAGGTCGTCCAGATCAACTGGCCCGCCGTCGCCAACGGCAACCCGACCGTCGATGCCTGGGATACCCATGCCGAGAATTTTGGTCCCCTCAAGAACTTGCATTGCCCCAAGCTTGATTCCGGCCTCTCTTCCCTGCTCGAAGACCTCGATGAACGGGGCCTGCTCCAGGAAACCCTCGTCGTCGCCCTCGGCGAGTTCGGCCGCAGCCCGCGCATGGGTGTCTCCACCAGCGGCAACGGCAACGGCGCCAAGGGCCGGGACCATTGGCCCTACTGCTACACCGCCCTCATGGCCGGCGCCGGCATCGCCCGCGGCGCCCTCTACGGCAAGAGCGACGCCACCGGCTCCAGCCCCGTCGAGTCCCCCGTCCACCCGACCGAAATCCTTGCCACCATCTACCACGCCTTGGGCATCAACCCGCACACGCTGGTCATGAACCATCTCCAGCAACCGCGCGAACTGGTGCAAAGCGATCCGGTGACGGGGGTGTTTGGGTGAGACAGGGACATGAAATCCGACATTTAACGGCAAACATCTGCCATTGATGGGTTTACATCTATGTCCGGCCGTGTCGGGGGTGACATTGCTCGACATGCCCCGGCTCCATCTTGTTTGTCGGCCGCGGATGGGAAGTGAGGCTGATCCGATCGACTTTTTAGGGTAAAAGCATATAACCATTTTCAAGGTTTCGCTCAATCCGGCTAACAGGTAAATCTTGCATGGTGGATTGGAATCGTGGTTTTAGATTTTCGCTGAACGGTGTTCAGATCTGAAAGGTTTCATCTGTTTTTACCCTGAGCGGCTCTCAATGTGACTTGAAAATGAATGCCCATTTTTGTATTTTAGCCGATGAGCTCGATACTGAAGTTTTCCTCCTTCGGGGCTGCATGCAACAATCCAATCCAAGTTCCATCACCGTTGAGCCCATGAAAGTCATCGATTTGTTTAGCGGTGTAGGCGGGCTAAGCCTTGGTGCTGCACGCGCTGGACTTGCAGTAGCACTTGCCGTTGAGAATGCTCCGCATGCTGTTGCCGCTCACAAATTGAATTTTCCGTCCACCAATCACATCGCTGACGACATTATGGGGGTTGATTCGTCACGTCTGACATCACAAGCGAATATCAAGGTCGGTGATGAGCCTTTTGGCATCATTGGAGGGCCACCATGCCAAGGTTTTAGCACCATCGGCAACCGCGCCCAAGATGATCCTCGAAACCAATTGTTCACCCGATTTTTTTGCCTTGTACGGTTGCTGCAACCCGATTTTTTCCTTGCGGAAAATGTCCCAGGCATCATGCATGATTCAAATAACCAACTTCGCGAAAGCGCGCTGGCGCTAGCCAGCAATGAGTACGAAGTATTAAAGCCTTTCAGTATCTCCGCTGACAGCTTCGGTGCGGCGACCTCTCGTACACGGTACTTTTTCATTGGTTACAAATCTAACCGGTTTAGTAACCTGCTGGCCGAGCATTTTGTAAGCACTGCCGCGAGAGTAACAGTACGAGAAGCCCTCAAAGGTCTGCCAAGAAAAGTAAACGAGGCTTGGCAGACCGAGAATGAAAGCTGGCGTCGCATTAGTCCAATGAAGACGGAAACGCCATTTGCATCAGCAATGAGCGGCAATATTCCGGCAGGAGTTGGCGACGCGGAAGCCATAGAACGACTTCAAAAGCAGAATCTCGTATCGGGGTTTCTCGGGACGACTCATACACCTGATGTGAAAAGGCGTTTCTCACGAATAAAGCCGGGGGAACAAGATTCTGTATCGAAGGCTATACGTTTGAAGTGGACCGGACTTTGTCCGACATTACGAGCGGGCACTGGACCAGAACGCGGCAGCTATCAAGCAGTGCGTCCTATCCACCCCTCTGAGAATCGCGTAATTACTCCGCGAGAAGCGGCGCGCCTTCAAGGTTTTCCGGATTGGTTTCAGTTTTCTCCAACGAAGTGGCACAGTTTCCGTCAGATAGGCAACAGCGTCAGCCCCATCGTTGCGGAAGCGGTGCTGCGCACAATATTGAATAGACGTAAACAGTAAGGGGTATATATGGCTACCAAACCGCTGGGCACTGTAAACGCGCATCCGGTCAAATCATTCTTTGTCCACATGTTGACTCGCGATATTTCATTGCAGGACGCAATACTTGATTTGCTAGACAATTGTGTCGATGGCGTCCAACGTTCGGAAACCAAGAAGACTCTTGATAGCCAGAATCCATATAAAGGATACTTTGCGAAAATAAGCATCTCAAAAGATTCGTTCAAAATAGAAGACAATTGTGGCGGCATACCGTGGGCGAGTCACGATTACGCCTTTCGGCTAGGAAGGCTAAATGATGAGGTTCAAGCCGGACGTCGTACAGTTGGCACGTACGGCATCGGAATGAAGCGAGCGATCTTCAAAATTGGTCGATCTTGTGATGTCGTCACGCACTCGAAAGACAAATCGTACAAAGTCACAATTTCACCTCAATGGATGAAAGCCGAATCGGAGTGGGACTTGCCTGCAGTAGCTATCAATCAAAGCAATACTCTCGGCACAACAATTAATATCAGCAAGGTCAATGAAGGAGTCGGAATTACGTTTGCAACAAAACAATTTGAAAATGCTCTTCGTGAAGATGTCGCGACCCATTACGCATATATTATCGCCAAGGGTTTTCGTGTTTACATTAACGATGACCTCGTTACACCGAAGACTATACACCTTTTGTTTGCTAAAGGCGGGCCTTCAAGAGGGGTAATACGTCCTTTTATCTACAAAGCAAATTCTGGCGGAGTTGACGTTCTTATGGCCGTGGGGTTCACTGCCCCAATCCCAAGCAAAGAAGAGGCGGACGAAGATCTGGAGAATTATCAAGAGAAGCACTCGTCGATGTCAGCAGGATGGACAATTATCTGCAATGATCGCACGGTGCTTTATTGTGATAAGACGCCATTGACGGGGTGGGGCCTTTCAGGTGTTCCGCAGTATCACACACAATTTACCGCGATATCCGGAGTGGTAATGTTTAGTTCGGATCATGCTTCAAAGTTACCGACAACCACGACGAAACGAGGCATCGATGCATCGTCCACGCTTTATTTGCTTGTTCGTGACAAAATGATTGAAGGCATGAAGATATTTACGCAGTACACGTATCGATGGAAAAGCAAGGAACTCGCCGCTCAGTCTCGTGAAAGCTTTAGAAGTGTAGCGAAAGCCGACATGGAAACTATCAGGAAACAAGCAAGAGATCTCCCGCTGTCTGATACGCGTGGCGTACTGCCGGGTAAGCAGTATAAGCCCGAACTGCCGCGTCCGAAGAACCTGTCAACCATTGCGCGCATAGCGTTTGACCGTCCGATAGCACAGATCAAAAAAGTATCTTCCTATCTATATGGGATTCCAGACAAGGATGCGAAAATTATCGGGGAAAAGTGCTTTGATACGGTATTGGAGGAGGCATCTCAATGAGTAAGTTAAGCCAAGCTCGGCATCCGGCGTATCACTTGCGGACAAATAAGGCGATAGATCGATTGATATTTCTTGATATCATACGAGCTTTGGATCAGATTCGTCCCGTAGATGATTTTACGTACTTTAGCTTCGCCGGTCCATTTCTCGAAGACGCAAGGATTGTGTCTCAAGCGTTTCCTCGGTTGGCGATCATTTCGATTGAAAATGATGAAGAGACTTACAAGCGACAACTCTTTCATTCCTTTTCTCGAAGATTTCGGCCATATCATGCCACTTTCGATGACTTTTTGACAAACTCTTACCCTTCAGGTTGTACTATCGCCTGGCCTGATTTCGTCGGGTTTGAACGGCCCGATCTGCTGCAAATATCGGATTTAACTCGTCGATCATCGCCATGGAGTCTGTTGCGGGTTACTGTTGAAGCAGACACAAAAGTATTCGACGCACTAGATTTGTTGACAAAACCCACAGACCTTCCCGCCGGGAAAAACGAGGTGTTTCGAGAATACGTCGAAGCGTTTAAGAAAAAGTATGAGATGACGGGTGTTGCTTATGATGAGTCCATGTTCACATGGGAAAACTTTCAAACGAAAACATATCCTGATATCGTCTCGCATATACTTATTTCTGTCATAAACGCTTCCTGCGTCCAGCCGAAGGAATTCGTGCCGCTCCATTCAGTGATGTATTCAGATGGAACGATTATGTTAAGTATGACTGGCGTGTTTTGCACCAATATCGATCGACCGGCAATAGTGAAGCATTTTCGCCGGAAGGGCATACTTAAATCCGGCGTACGGGCTATTGAGGTTATTGACGTCCCAGCGTTGACGACTAAAGAGCGACTACATATTGAACAGTGCCTGCCCTCTGGAACCTGTAGCGGCAAGGGCGCGCGGCGGAAGCTCGGTTACCTGATCGAGGGAGACAATTCCGAGGAGGCGAGCCTTTACAAAATGAGACAATATGAGATATATCATCAGTACTATCCGTCTTTTGCTAAACTACAACTCTGAAGAGTGGATAAAATTGTACCTGCCACGAATGGGTGAGTAGATTGTGTTTCTCACTCCGGGGGGAGTGGTGGGAAATAGCCACGGGTGAGCATCGGAGTGGTCGCCGCGCAGATGTCTGACATCTTCACCAAAGCGAAACGATCCCAGGTCATGGCCGCGGTGCGCGGCCGGGGGAATCGGTCCACGGAAGGGGCGGTGGTGGCGTTGTTGCGGCGGCATGGGATCACCGGGTGGCGGCGGCATCAGGGGGTGCTCGGGCGGCCCGATTTTGTGTTTCGCAGGGAGAAGGTGGCGGTGTTTGTCGATGGCTGCTTCTGGCATGGGTGTCCCAGGCATGGGACGATGCCGGTGCGGAATCGGGGGTTCTGGCGGGCGAAGCTGGAGCGGAACATGGCCCGCGACCGCAGGGTGACGCGGAGGCTTCGGCGGGAGGGGTGGAGCGTCGTTCGCATCTGGGAGCATGATCTGCTTAAGCGGGGCGAGGTGTGTGTGAGGCGGATTTGTCGTGCGCTGGAGGCGAGGGGTGATGGCGGGGGGTTTTGAGTGACCTTCGATGTGGCGTGAATCAGGGGATCGCGAAGCCGCGAGCGGCTTGGCTTCGACATGCGCTGGATCACTGGTGGCAAGCAAGAAATTTTTATACGTTTGCCATGCTGTCACTGCCGCTGCTCCTGCCACTGCTACAGAGGGGTTTGGTGGAAGTGGAGGGTCATGGAGCCGTAGGTGTGTCGTTTGGGTTCCATCCAGCCTTGGACGGGTTGGGTTTCGATGGTGGCGGGGGTACGGATCATGCAGACGCCGCCGGGGGTCATGTGGGGGGTCAGGGCGGCGAGGATGGCGAGCACGGATTGGCGGGAGGGTTCTTCCTCCATCATGGCGTATGGCGGGTCGCAGAAAACCAGTTTGATGGGCTTGCGGGGGAGGGAGAGGAGCCAGCTTGTGGTCATGGCGTTGACGGGGAGGACCTGGGCGTGGGGGGTGAGGGCGAGTTCGGCGATGTTTTTTTCGAGCATTTCGCGGGCGTACTTGTCGCGTTCGATGAAGGTGCAGTGGTCCATGCCGCGCGAGAGGGCTTCGAGTCCCAGGGAGCCGGTGCCGGAGAAGATGTCGATGACGTTGCCGCCTTCGAGGAGGCCCGCGTCCCAGAGTCGGTCGAAGAGGGCGACCTTGACGCGGTCGGTGATGGGGCGGGTGGTGTGCACGTCGCGTGGGGGGTGCAGGCGTCGGGAACGATGGATGCCGCCGATGATTCGCATGGCGGGGATGGTAAGGGAAAAGCAGGAAAGCGGGAAAGCAGGAAAGCAGGAAATTCGGAAGTGGGTTTGAGGGAACTTGCGATGTGGTGTGAACCGGGGGATCGCGAAGCCGGGAGCGGCTTGGGGGTGGGGGAAAAGCGGGAAATCAGGAAAACAGGAAAGCATGAAATTTGGAAGGGGATTGTGAGTAACCGCGATGTGGGGTGAACCGGGGGATCGCGAAGCCGCGAGCGGCTTGGGGGTGAGGTTATTCGGGAGGCTCATGTCTTTATTTCTTGTTTTCCTGCTTTCCTGCTTTCTTGTTTTTCTTCGCTCATGCTTTCATGTTTTTTTCCTTATCATCCCCGCATGTCCAAGCACAAGCACAAGCATCGCATCAAGCGCCTCACCGCAAGGAATGCCGACAAGTTCGATCTTTATCTGCGCAGCGTGCAGGAGCCGTTGGCGGAGATTGATTTTTTCGATCGCGTCTATCGCGCCGAGTTCGGCAAAAAGGCGATGGTGCTGCGCGAGGATTTCTGCGCCGCTGCGGCGGTCTGCTGCGAGTGGGTGCGGACGCACAAGGATCGGCGGGCTGTCGGGTATGACCTTGACGGGCAGACGCTGCAATGGGGCCGCGATCACAACCTGAGCAAGCTCACCGCACAGGAGCAGGGGCGCGTCACGCTCGTGCAGGGGGATGTCCGCGATCCAAGCGGGGAGAAGGCCCAGATCATCGCCGCGGAAAACTTTTCCTTTTTTCTTTTCCGCACCCGCGAAGCCCTGCGCGGTTACTTCAAGGCGGCGCTGAACAACCTCGGGCCGCAAGGCATCCTCGTCACCGACATGATGGGCGGCGGCGACTGCATGAAGGAACACAACGAGGATGTCCGCAAAATCCGCATCGAAAAAAACGGCGTCATCGGCATCCCCTACAGCAAGGGCGTCAAACCCGACGGCTCGCCCACCTACGACAAGACCAGCTTCCAATACATCTGGGAACAGGAGACTTTCAACCCCATCAACCACCACGGCACCTACTTCATCCACTTCCGCTTCAAGGACGGCAGCGAACTCTCCAACGCCTTCCGCTACGACTGGCGTCTGTGGTCCGTCCCCGAAGTGCGCGAGCTGATGCTCGAAGCCGGCTTCGGCAGGGCGGATGTTTATTGGGAAGGGCCGGGCAAGGATGGCAACGGCGACGGCATCTACAGGAAACGGGAGAAGGTGGCCAATGATGATGTCTGGATCGCGTACATCGTGGGGGTGAAGTGAGCGTGCAGGGAATGCCTTCGCCTGCCGGCGCCATCTACAATGGAGCCTCGTTCCACGATGCCGACCTTCGCGTTCATCTCGCTTGGCGCACCGCTGATGCTTCTGGGTATCGGGGCGATCGCGCTGCCGATCGCGGCGCATCTGATGAGCCGTCGCACGCGGCGGCGGATCGTGTTTCCCACGATTCGGCTGCTGATGGAATCCAGGGCTGCGCAGTCGAGCCTCTATCGCGTTCGCCGGTGGATTCTGCTGCTGCTTCGCTGCCTGGCGCTGATCATGGTCGCCACGGCGTTCGCCATGCCTTCGTGTTCGCCCCGTCATGCCCTCGATCCCGCCGATGGAAACGGGAAGGCGGGGGCGGCGGTCGTTTTTCTGATCGATGTCAGCGCCTCGATGGACCGCGATCCGCGCACGACCGGCTCCGCGTCGCTGCTGCACACCATGCGGGCCGGGGCGCAGCGAACGCTGGCCTCGCTGACGCCGGGCGTGGATCGGGTGAATGTCATTTTCGCCCAGGGGCAGCCGCGTCCGCTGTTTCAAACCCAGGCGGGCCGGCCGATGCTCAGCGCCAATCATGCCGCGGCACACGAAGGGCTTTCCGATTTTGAGCTGACCGCGCAGCGGGCCGACCTGCGTGCCGCCTTGGCGATGGCGGGCGACATGCTGCGCGAAGCGGGCGCCGGTGTGCAGCGAAGGCTGGTGATTTTTTCCGACATGCAGCGGAGCAACTGGAGCGACATCGCGTCGGCAACGGGCGAATCATCGCCGCTGCCGCCGGGCACGGTGGTTTCGATCATGCCCGCCGCGATTGAGGATGCCTCCAACCTCGCCCTTTCCGATGCCCGCAGCGAACCGGCGATGCCGATCATCCATCAGCAGACGCTGCTGATCGCCAAGGTCACGAATCACTCGAATGCGGCAAGGGATGTCACTGTTGCGGCCCAGCTTGATGGCCAGCCCATCGGCACCCGCACGGTGGCGCTGGCGGTGCGCGAATCGCGCGAGGTTTCATTCGAAGCCGTCATCACCACCCAAGGCCGGCATCGCATCGAGTTCAGTCTGCCCGATGATGCGCTGCCGGCGGACAACAGGCTTTACCTTTCCGTGGAGGCGGCGCAGCGCGTGTCGGTGCTGGTGGTGGGTGATGATGATGCTTCGGCGCTGGGTTCGGCTTCCTACTTCATTGCCCGGGCGCTTTCGCCGCGCGGGGATCGCGGCGACCTGATCGAGGTTCGGCAACTGACCTCGCTCGATCTGGCGGAAGCGGATTTGAGCGGGGCGCAGGCCGTGGTGATCAGCCGGGTGAATCGCCTTAGCGATCAGGCCGGGGCAACGCTGGTCGAGTATCTCCATCGCGGCGGCGGGGTGTTGATGTTCAGCGAGAGTCCGCATGTACCGGCCAATCTCGAACTGCTGGAAGCGGCATCGAACGCCTTCATCAAACGCGAATCGGGTGCGGCAGCATCCCCCGGATACTCCGCGCCTCCCCCGCCCCCCGGACAGCCGATCCGCATCACCCCCTGGCGTGCCGCGCAACTGCGTGACTTCACCGCCGGCCCGCAGGTGCCGCGCATCACCGAAGGGCTGTGGCATTCGCCGGTGCTCACCGAGTTTGATGAGCAGGCCCGGCGGACGCTTTCGCAGATTCGCTTTCATCGCATCTGGTCGGTGGAGGATGTGAACCCGCTGGCCACGGTGCTGCTGCGGTTCGGTGAAGGGACGCCGGCGGCGGCGCTGATCAGCGCGGGCGATGGCCGGCTCATCGTGGCGAACTTCAGCCCGTCACTGGAGGCCGGCGACCTGGGGAAATACGGCTCGTTCGTCGCCCTGTCCCACAGCCTGCTGCGTTACGTGCGGCCGCGCCTGGACCGGCGCGGCATGGCCACGGTCGGCCAGGCGATCCACGCGAGCGTGCCCATTCCCGTCGGCGAGCAGGCGGGCGGTTTTGTCATCGAAGGCCCGCAAGGCGGGCTGCTCACGCCGGAGCTTTCCCGCATCGGCTCGCGCATGTCGGTGATGCTGCCTCGCACGGAGGCCGCCGGTTTTTACCGTGTGCTTCGCAACGATCAGCCGGTCGGTGATGTCGCGGTCAACCTCGACCCGCGCGAAAGCGACCTCCGCGCCTTGGATGAAGATGCCGTCGCCTCGTTGCTGAAATCCACCGGCGTCACCATCGACGTGCTCGCCCCGGCCACGGCCGGCGATGCGCTCGAACTGCGCGGCCAACCGCTGTGGCATTGGTTCGTGGTTGCCGCGATGGTTTTCATGGCGATGGAACTGGCGCTGTTGAGCGTATGGAGCAGATGATTGCCACGGAAGAGCGGGAAGAGCATAAAGAGCATAAAGAGCAGGAAGAGCATAAAGAGGAAAGCCCCCGGAAATGGCGAGAGTCGTGTTCGGCCGCGAAGCGGCGACATCAAATGGGTGCATCTTGCCGCATAAAACCGATGTCGCCGCTTCGCGGCTGAAAGCCATGCTTTCCATTTTGCAACCTCTATTATGAAATGCCTCTTTCATGCCCCACCTCGCCTACATCCTCCGCCCGCCGCTGGCGCCGCATCATCTCTGGGGCATCGCCGGGGCGCTGGCGCTGCTGGCCATCTTCGTCTATGCCCGCAACATGCGACGGCAGCCGCTGGTCAGCTCGGTGCTGCTGCTCATGCGGCTGTCCGTCATCGCCACGCTCACCTACCTGCTGATGGGCCCCAGCGCGTTGCCGCCCGCCGCGAGCGCCGACGCCAGGCCGCCGCTGCATGTCTATCTCGACAGCTCCGCCTCGATGCTCACCGCCGATGTGCGCGGCCAGCCCCGTATTCGGTTCGCCATCGACCGCTGGCTCGGCGATGAACAACTCGACAAACTGCGGGCGAACTTTGATGTGCAGCTTTTCACATTCGACACCGCGACCCTGCCGCTTTCGCAGCGCGATCTGAAGATGGATGCGGCCCGCATCGCCACGGGCAAGTCATCCTTCATCGCGGAAAATCTCCGGCAGGCGGTGGTGGATATCTCCGCCTCGTCGCAGCAGGCGACGATGCTGGTGCTCAGCGATGGCCGCGACTCGCAGGGCGAGCCGCTGGCGCAGGTGGCCGCCATCGCCCGTTCGCGCGGCACGGTCATTCATGCCGTGGCGATGGGCGGCAAAACGGCGCAGCAGGACATCGCGCTTTCCGCTTCGCTTTCGCAGCGATTCCTCATCGCCAGGGAGCCGGGCGCCATCTCCATCCGCATCCGCCAGACCGGTCTGGATCAAACCGCGACGCTGCTTCGCATCCGGCAGGGCGGCGAGGTCGTCACGCAGCCGGTGAACTTTGGCGGCCAGCGTGAAGTGGAGATCACGCTGCCCATCATGCACGAAACCCCGGGCGTCTATGAATACGCGCTCACCGTGGACCCCGCGCCAGGCGAAATCGAAACCGGCAACAACTCGCGCACGCTCTTCGCCGAAGTCACCGGCGAGCGCATCAAGGTGCTGCTGCTGGAAGGCGAACCCTACTGGGACACGAAATACCTCGCGCAATCCCTGCGGAAGGATGCATCGATCGAGCTGACCCACATCACGCAGATGACCGCCGGCAGGCAGTCGCGCATCGTCACGCGCGGCGAGGGAGAGGCCGTCGCCGCCGTGCCTTCACGCGCCGAAGACCTGGCGAAGTTCAACGTCGTGATCCTTGGCCGCTCCATCGAGCGGGTGATGTCCGCCGAGCAGGCGAGCCTGCTTCCCGCGTTTGTGAACGAGCATGGCGGGCACCTGATCCTCGCGCGGGGTCAGCCTTATGACGCCGCCGCGCCCGCGGGCATGGCGCTGGCACGAAGCTGGTCGGTGTTGGAACCGGTGATCTGGTCGCGCAGCGGTGCGCTGCTTTACGATCTGGCGTGGGAATTGACGCCGACGGGTGTAAGCGAACCTTGCTTCGCCTTCGATTCGATCGACCTGACGGCGCAGCGTGCGGTGCCTTCGCTGCGGGCCTACAGCGCGATGGCTGCGATCGAGCGCATCAAGCCTGCGGCCCAGGTGCTCGCCAACGCCGTGCCCCACGGCGGCAACCCCGGCGGCGGGCCAGCCGGCGCGGCAACGCAGCCCGCGCTCGTGCGCATGCAGGTCGGCTCCGGTCATGTCGTGGCCATCCTCGGCGAAGGGCTTTGGCAGTGGAGCCAGTTGCCGCCGCGCCTCAAACAGTATGACGGCATGTACGACCTCTTCTGGTCCAACCTCGTGCGCAGCCTGGCGATGGGCGGCCGCTTTCAGCCGAACCAGGAGGTGTCGCTGGAGGTGGGCGCGATCGGCGGCCGGCTCGGCGATCCGGTGCTCATCACCGCCATCACCCGCACCCTGCCGCGCGATGACGATTACGCGCCGAAGATTCGCGTGATCGACCCGGCAGGAAAAACGCACGAACCGGCCGTGCAAAAACTCCCCGGCGGCACGCGCCATCAGGCCGCCTTCAAGCCGGAGCTGGCCGGCGTGTATGAAGTGCGGCTTGATGCCGCGCCGCTCAAGCCTTCGCCGCAGGAGCGGAAGTTCAGCGTTTATCACGAAGACATCGAGCGATTGGAAAGCTCCGCCGACCCCGAGGCGATGCGCACCTTGGCCGAGCAAACCGGCGGCAGGTTCTTCACCCCCGATGAGGCTGCCGACCTGCCTGCACAACTTGCACGCGCCCTGGCGGCGCAGATCACGCCGAATCAGCCGGAATACGTGTGGAATCGGGGCTTCGTGCTGGCGCTGCTGCTAATATGGACAGGACTCGAATGGCTGGCGCGGCGCGGGGTGGGGCTGCTTTGATCGCATGGCCAAGGCCGGCCAGATGGACAGACGATGAACACCGCGCTCGACAACACGCTCCGCGCCACCGCCCGGCTGGTTCGGCTGCACGTCGCCATGCGGGCCGCGGCACGGTCCGTCACGGCGATCATCATCGCGCTGCTTCTCGCCGTGGCGCTCGATGCCATGCTCGGCCTGCCGATGATCGGACTGATCATCGTTGATGTGTTGCTGTTGCTGGTGATGCTCGGCGCGGTCGGTTTTGTCGTTCTTCAGGTCGCCTGCGAAAAGTTCGATCGCCAACGCACCGCCCGCATGATCGAAGACCGCCTGGAACTGTCGCGCAGCGATCTGATCAACGCGGTGCAGTTCTCCGCCATCCCCGCCGACGCCACAAGCATCGCTTTGCGCCAGGCCACCATCGAGCGCGGCAGCCGACTCGCCTCCACACTCATCCCGTCGCGCATCATCGACAAACGCCCCACCCAAGCCGCTTGCGGCTTCGCTCTGATCGCGCTGTTGATCGTGTTCATGGCGTGGTCCGTCGTTCCATCGGTATTTGCAACCACCCTGTCCCGCTACCTGAACCCCTTGGCCGACCTGCCCCCGTTCACGCTGGTGAACTTCCACTTCGATCATCCTCAAGAAGTGTACGAAGGCGAACCCGCCGACATCCGCGTCACGCTCACCGGGTCCAACCTGCCGCAGCAGGCGAATGTGATCTTCGTCAGCGACACCGCAGACAAAAGCGCTGCAACGACGGCGGCGCCGATGCTCAGAGTCGGCAACGAGACGGAGGTCGCAAAATCCGAAATCCGAAATCCGAAATCCGAAATCGCCACTCGGAACTCATTTCTCTTTCCCATCCCCAAAGCCGACCGCACGCGCACGTTTTACATCGACACTCCCGCCGGTCGCAGCGAGAAGCGGAGGATCAAGGTGCTGCCGGTGCCGCGCTTTGAGAGCGTGATGGTCACGTATGATCCGCCCGCCTACACCGGCTGGAAGCGGACCACGGAATACCTTTCCCCGCAGGGTATTCGTGCACTGAAAGGCACGAAGGTGACGCTGACGATCAAGAGCAATCTGCCGCTCGAGAAGAGTCTGATCCGATTTGAATTGACGACAGATGAAAAGAATCGCAAGCCAGAAACTAAAACGAATAAGACGGGTCTGTACTCTTATCGCGAGGCTTTGAAACGAAAGAAAGCCAACCCGAATGAATTCCCGCCACAGCATGATTCCTCCAATTCGTCCTACGGACTACTGCTGGATTGGCATTTGTTGCCTTACACCGTGTTGCCCCTCGCGGATGATCCAACATCCACCGTGTTGCAATATCACTTGGTCCAATCAGTGATGTTCTCGATGGATCTCGTTGCGGCTAACCCTCAGCGTTCGCGCAGTCTTTCGCCTCTGACCGGCAGGATTGAAGTGGTGTCCGATGCGCCGCCGCGCATCTCGATTGTCGAGCCTCCGGAAAGGCAGATCATCGCACCCGTGGGTTGGAAGGTGCCGGTGGTGATTGAAGCGGAGGATGATGTGAAGATCAGCCGCATCACGCTGTTTCACGGATTTTCGGATGCGGTGCCGGATGAAGTTCCGTTGTCGTTTGAAGCCCGGTCCGTTTCACAGGTGCAGGCGAAACATGTGTTCGATCTGGCCGTCCTCGATGCCAAGGCTGGCGATGTCATCACCTTCTTCGCCACGGCTCACGACAACTATCCTTTCGCAGATGAGGATGGGAACATCAACGCTGGCTGGGGCATCAAGCCACGCGCCACGGATGACAACATTGAAACTCCGGCCATTGGACAATTCACTGACACGCCAACGTATGTGATTCACGTCATCTCGATGGAGGATTACCAGAACCACGCGCGGTCGGAGTATCAGATGGAGGAGATTCTCGCGGAGATCGAACGCTTTGATGCATTGCTTCGCGCACTCGATAAGCAGCGCGAAGAACTGCTTGCTGAAGCCGAGGCATTACAGAAGAAGATCGCCGATCAGGGCGGCGTGCCCACGGCGGAGGATGAAAAGAAACTTGCGCAGCTTAATGAGAAACTCGCCCAGTATGCGGAGGATCAGTGGAAGCTGGCCAAGGAGATGCGCGATCGTTCGGAGCAGCCGAACCTGTATGACTTCGAACGGGCTTACGCGCAGATGCTGGCGGAGCAGGCCAATCAGCTCGATCGCGGCGCGGAGGATGCGACGAAGCTCAGGCGCGAGAACGAATTCAACCGGGACGAAAAGCCCGGCGACAAGGGCGAAGCCTTGCGGCATCTCCAGCGACTGGCGCAGCAGCTCAAGGGTGATGAGGCGCGACTGGATGAAGCGCAGGCCCAGGCGAAAGCCGCGAATCAGGACATGGAACTGATCGCCAAGGCGGACCGCATCATGACCCAGGCGCAGCGCGTGCCTTCACTGGCGGAGGCGCAGCGCGATCTGGCGAACCGGCTGGCGCCGTTCAAGGACAGGAAGAATCTCACGCCTGCGGAAGAGATTCGGGCCCAGCGGCTGGCGATGGAGCAGCAGGCGCTGAAGGAGGAACTGGCCGGCATCGTCAAGGAGTTGGAGGCGGCGGCTGATGGAGCGGAATCGCAACTGCCCAACATGTCGCAGAGCGCGCGAGAGATCGCGGCGAGGATCCGCGAGCTGAACATCGAAGCCGACCAGGCCGGCGCGGAGGAATCCGCGATGCAGGGCGACGGCGGCAAGGCGCACGCGCTGGCCGATGGAGCGGCGACCAAGCTCGAATCGATGCTCCAACAGAGTGAGAACATGGGCGAGCAGGCGCAGAGCGACTTTGCGGATGCGAAGTTTCAGCTTCAAAGGCAATCGCCGGGGCAGGGGTTGCGGCAGCTTTCGCAAGGGCGGAACCTGCCCAAGCTCGGCGAGGGTCAGCCGGGGCAGAGCGCATCGAACAACCCCGGACAGACCGGCAAGGCAGGCTCGCAGGGTGCGCGCGGCAAGGTGAGCGTGTATGGCCCCCGCTCCACCGGCCAGAGCGGCGCCCAGCGGCGCGGCGGCCGCGATGGCGCGGGGCGCGGCACGGGCGCCACCGCCGAGGAATCGCACGCCGCCGCCGCCGAGTCGCTCTCGCCCGACAGCGCCACCCAACGCGGCAGCGGCGCGGCGCCCATCCCCGGTGTGCCGCAACGCTACCGCGACCTGGCCGAGCAATACTTCCGCAGGCTCGCCGAGGAAGCCGGTGAGTGAACGGGAGACGCGCCCGACTTTCAGCCCTCCATCCGCCCCTTCACCGATTCCAGTTCCTTCTCCGCATTCGCAAGCTGCTCGCGCGTTTCCTGCACGAGTTTCGCGGGCGCCTTGTCGGTGTAGGCCTTGTTCGACAGACGGGCCTTGAGACCCGCGATCGACTTTTCCAGTTCCGCGATGTGTTTGCTCCGCCGCGTCTTTTCCGCATCCTTGTCGATGAGTCCCGCCAGGTAAAGTTCGAGTTCGCCCACGGTCACCGCCGCGGCGTCCTCGCTGCGCATCGTCGCGGGGCCGATGGCGGTGATCCGAACATTCGCCAGCGTGGCGATGAGCGGCATGTCTTCGCGCAGCGATTCGCTTGCCGGCCCCGTTGTCCTGATCGCACAGTCCACCTTGAGCCGGGGTGCGACCTTGTAGCTCGTGCGCACTTCGCGCAGGCCGCCGACGATCTGCCGAATGGATTCGAAGCGGGCCTCGACTTTCGCCGCGCCATCCGCGTCAAGCATCGCCCTGGGCCACGGCGCTTTCACGAGCAGCGCGCTCTCGCCCAGTGTCAGTGAGAACAAACCATCCATCGTCAGATCGGTGCGCTTGGGCGCGACGATGTTGAGTCGTTCCCACAGCTTCTCCGTGATGAACGGCATCGCCGGGTGCAGCATCCGCAGAATCGCATCGATCACCGTCACCAGCACGCGCTGCTGCCCCTGGGCAGCCGCCACCGTCGGCTTGATCGCCTCGATGTACCAGTCGCAGAAATCACGCCGGATGAAATCGTAAAGCGTGTCGGAATAGACCTTGAATTCGTAGTTGTCGAGGGCCTTGGTCGTGGCGATCACCGTCTGCGACAGGCGGGCGAGAATCCACTGATCAGCGATGGAGGGAATCGCCCAGTGATCCGCATCGCTCGGCTTCACATACCCCAGCGCAAACCGCACCGCGTTCCACAGTTTGTTCGCAAAGTTCCGGCCATAGTCAAACTTCTCGCTGGTGTTTCGCGCGACGGGCGCCTCGGCGGTAGGCTTGGCCTTGCCGCTGGCGCCGCCGTAGGAGGAGGTCATCGGCTTTTTGCACGCGGGGCATTCCTGCATCGGGGCGGCGACGGTGCCGCCCTTGCTCTGCGTGAACTTTGGCGTGAAGGCGCTACTGCAATGCGGGCAGACGATATCGACGGGCATTCGCACATCCTGCGTCTGCGTGGTCATGCCGGTGAGGGTGAAGCGCATCGCGTCGGAGCCGTGGGAGTGGATGATGTCGAGCGGGTCGATGCCGTTGCCCAGCGTCTTGGACATCTTCTGCCCGTGGCCGTCCTGAATCATCGCGTGGATGAAGACGTCTTTGAAAGGCAGGCAGCCGCGGAAGTAGATGTTGAACATCACCATGCGCGAGACCCAGAGCGTGATGATCTCACGGGCGGTGCAGAGGGTGTTGGATGGGTTCCATTTCTGGAGTGCGGGATTTTCATCCGGCCAGCCGAGCGTGGAGATGGGCCAGAGGCCGGAGGAGAACCAGGTGTCGAGGACGTCGGGGTCCTGGGTGAAGCCGGCGGCTTCAATGAATCGAATGACTTCATCGTCGCTCGCATCACGGATGCAGATGTAGTAGCCGGGATAATCTGCTTTGCTTTCAAGCCCATCGTAAAGATCATCGGCGCCATGGAAGAAAAGTCGTCCGTCCTCCTGCCATTGTTGAACCCAAGGCAAGAAGGGACTCATTTGTCCTTCTCCCAGAACAACCGGTGAGAAGTAGGTCGCCGTCCACACCGGTATCCGATGCCCCCACCAGAGTTGCCGGCTGATGCACCAGTCGCGGATGTTTTCGTGCCACTGCTGGAACGTCTTCGCGTAGCGCTCGGGGTGGAAGCGGAGTTTCCCTTCACAGGAAGAATCACCCGCAAAGCCCACGGACTCCTGTCCGTGGGCTTTGGATGTTGATGATGTCGCATCAAACTGATCGCGCGACATCGCCCGCAGCGCAGCACCCGCGAGTCGGTCATCGGTCACCTTCACGTACCACTGATCACTCAGATAAGGCTCCACCGGCACATGGCTGCGATAGCTGTGGCCGACGGAGTGTTTGTAAGGCTTCATCTCTTCGAGCAGGTTGTTCTGTTTGAACCAATCGACGATGAGCTTGCGGGCCTGTTCGCGGGATTTGCCCAGGAGGGTGTGGGCGAAGGGATCGATGTTTAAGCCCCACCCGGAAGGGTGCGGGCCATCGGTCGTTCGATTCACAATCGTGTCACCCTTTTCAGTTGTGGACGTGTCGGCCCGCGCCCTTCCGGGCGGGGCTTGGGCGGCATCCCATTCCTCTGCGGGCCAGCCGTGGTCTTTGCTGATGGAGGCGTCGGGGGCCATGATGTTGATGACGGGCAGGTTGTGGCGACGGCCGATCTCGTAGTCGTTGGGATCATGCGCTGGTGTCACTTTGAGGAAGCCGGTGGCGAACTGGGCTTTGGTATCTGCGGGATCACCACCGTGCGCGATGGGCAACACGACGTAATCATCCTCCACGATCGGGATGATGCGGTTGACGATGGGCAGCTTCACGAACTTTCCGCGCAGTGATGCGGCACGCGGGTCTTTCGGATTGATGGCGACGGCGGTGTCGCCGAGCATGGTTTCGGGGCGGGTGGTGGCGACGGTGATATAGGAAGGCACGGAGGCACGGAGGCACGAAGGCACGGAGGGGGGCAAGGCGGAGGGCACGGAGGCATTTAGGCACGAAGGCACGGAGGGTTTCGATCCTTCAAGTGCTTCCGCCGCTTCTGCTCCCCCCTTCGTGCCTTCGTGCCTTCGTGCCTTCGTGCCTTCCTCTTCCTCCACCCCTTCCACCACTTCATACTTCAGATAGTAAAAGAACCCATCCACCTCCTCCATCTCCACTTCATCATCGGCCAGCGCGGTGAGCGAGACCGGGTCCCAGTTGACCAGGCGTTTTCCCCGGTAAATCAGGCCATCTTTGAAGAGCTGGAAGAACGCCTCGCGCACCGACTTGGCGCAGACTTCATCCATCGTGAACCGTTGGCGGTCCCAGTCGCAGGAGCAGCCCATCATCTTGAGCTGGTTGGTGATGAAAGCTTCATATTCATCCTTCCACGCTTGGACCTTCTTGAGAAACTCGGCGCGGCCGTTGCCACCTTCGATCTCCAAGCGCTTGTAGTCAGCCAGGCCCGGCTGGCCTTCTTCGCGCAACCGTTTATCGACGATGGTCTGCGTGGCGATGCCGGCGTGGTCGGTGCCGGGCATCCACATGGTGTTGTCGCCGAGCATGCGGTGATAGCGCGTGAGGATGTCCTGAAGCGTGTTGTTGAGCGCGTGGCCCATGTGCAGCGCGGCGGTCACGTTGGGCGGAGGAATCACAATTGCATAAGGCTCGCCCGGATCGGAAGGCTCGGCGTGGAAGGCATTGACGGCGGCCCAGCGGGCGGCGACCTCGCGCTCGACCTCGAGCGGAGCGTACTTGGGGGCGAGGTCATCGGTGACAGGAGGCGTGGGCGTGATCATGATTGCAGATTCGATTGGAGATTGGGTGAGGATTTATAATTTGAGATTTGAGAGGCAGGGCGCTGATGGTGCTACGCCGCAAGCGGCTTGTTTTACCGGCTTTTTCGTTTGCGCATCTTGAACTTCGGTCCGCGCTTGCCTTCGTCACCGGTGGCGAACTTGGGCGCCTGTGCGTGGCGACCGGAGAGCGCCGACAGGTCCATGCTGCCCATGCCCGCCATTGCTTTCAATCGCGAGACCATGCCCATGCCCGCGATCTGTTTGCTCATCTGGCTGACCATTTCAAAACCTTTCACAAGCTGACTCACATCGGCGGCCTGCGTGCCTGAGCCGCGCGAAATCCGGCGGCGGCGGTTGTTGTCGAGCAGATCCACATCCTTGCGCTCGTCCTTGCTCATCGATTGAATGATCGCCTCGGTGCGGTCGATCTGTTTCTCATCGATGTCCAGACCTTTGAGCTGCGAGCCGATGCCGGGCATCATGCCCAGGAGGCTTTTCATCGAACCCATCTTGCGGATCGATTTGAGCTGGCCCAGGAAATCATCCATGGTCATCTTGCCCTTGGCCATCTTTTCCTGAAGCCGGGCTGCCTCTTCTTCGCTGACCTGCTGCTGGGCTTTTTCGACGAGGCTGACGACATCGCCCATGCCCAGGATGCGCGAGGCGATTCGTTCAGGGTGGAATTCTTCGAGGTTGTCCAGCTTTTCGCCGACGCCGATGTATTTGATCGGCTTGCCGGTGATGAACTTCACTGAAAGCGCCGCCCCGCCGCGCGTGTCGGAATCGAACTTGGTGAGGATCACGCCGTCGAGTTCCAGCTCATCGTTGAACGCCTTGGCGCTCTTGACGGCATCCTGTCCGGTCATGGCATCGATGACGAGCATGATCTGGTGCGGATTCACCGCCTGGTTCACCTTACGAAGCTCATCCATGAGTTGATCGTTGATATGCAGTCGGCCTGCGGTGTCGAGGATCAGCACATCGACATTGCTCTTCTTCGCCGCGGCCAGCGCGTTGCGCGTCACGGTCACGGCAGCACCGACGGCTTTGCCGTATTCGGCGACCTTGTCCATCTCGGCGTAGAACGACACCTTGCCTTTGCCTTCGATGGTTTCCTCGACCTGTTTGGAGAGCGTTTCAAGCTGGAGCACGGCGGCGGGGCGCTGGAGGTCCGCGGCGCAGAGCATGACGTTTTTGCCCTGTTTTTTGAGGATGGCGGCGAGCTTGCCGCAGGTGGTGGTCTTGCCCGAGCCCTGGAGGCCGCACATCATGAGCACGGTCGGGCCGGGGCTGACCATGAGCAGGCCGGGCTGATCGTCATCGCCGCCGGTCATGAGCTTGACCAGTTCGTCGTAAACGATCTTGATCATCTGCTGACCGGGCTGCACCGCCGCGATGACTTGCTGCCCCTCGGCTTGTGCAAGCACATCGGAGCAGAACTTATCGACGACGTCGTAGTGAGCGTCGGCTTCGAGCAGCGCGGTGCGCACCTCGACCATCGCCTCCTTCACATTGGACTCGGAGATTTTTCCTTTGCCCGAGAGATTGCGGAGAACGCTGGAGAAACGATCCGTGAGATTTTCAAACATGGAGCCGACCTTTGTTGAGGGCGGCCTTGACCGGGAGGGGCATGGTAGCGGAAAAGTTAGCCGTTCGCCTTGGCGAACGGAGTGATGGCCGTCCGGGGTCCGGGGTCCGGGGGCGGGTGATTCGATGCCTCCGTTCGCCAAGGCGAACGGCTAAATGCGCCGGCGGGTGGCGATCAATCCGGCGGCGATCACCATCGTCATCATCGTCGCGGGTTCGGGGATGATGGCGGTGTTGACGGGGTTGAGGCTGCCGATGGCGAAGCCGCCGTGGAAGGTGAGCGGGGTTTCGCCGTCTTTGACGTTGGCGATGAAGGTGGCGTTGCCGGTGGCGGTGTCGAGGGTGTAGAGCCTGCCGTCGGAGAGGAGGAGGTGGAGGATGTCGTTGGCGTCGAAGTCGAGGCCGGACTGGGCGATGAGCGGGGCCTGCGGATCGTTGATGTCGGTGATGCCCAGGGCGCCGATGAGCGTTGCGACGCCCAGGGTGCCGGTGAGGTCGAGGCTGTAGAGGGCGCCCAGCGAATCGGTGAAGATCGGATCGACGGCGAAGGCGTTGCCGTTGGAATCAATGGCGAGGCTGTCGAGATAAGGCTCGAGCTGACCGTCGGTGATGAAGGCGCTTTGGATGGTGGCTCCCGTGGCGGGGTTCAGTTCGAGGATCTGCGAGCCGAAGATGTTGCCCTGCACGGCCCAGAGCCGGTCGGCGTGCGCGGCAAGGCCGCTGTCATCCTCCGTGGAGATTGCGGTGTCACCGATGGACGAACCGGGCGGGGCGGTGAGGTTCCACAGTTGCTGGGGCGGCACGTTCTGATCAAGCTCGCCGCCGACGCCCAGCAGGGCCGCGCCGTTGAAGGCCATGCCTTCTGTTTGGAGCAGGTCGATCTCGCCCAGGTCGGTGGCCTGGCCGGTGATCAGGTCGATCTGATAAAGGCGATCGTTCGTTCCCACCGAGTAACCGAATTCCAAGGCGTGAACATCCGCCGCGGCAAGGCCGAGGATGGCAGCCCAGAGACATGCTTGTGTTCGTTTCATGAAACTCTCCTGATCGATCCTCGCGGCTGAAGCGGTCGGCGCTTTTCAGACGGAACCAATGTACCAAGCCGGTTTCAACACACAAGGGGAAAACGGCGGGGCATCCAGGGCCATCGCATGTGGCGGTGGTCCGCCACCTCTCCCTCTGGGAGAGGTCGGCGAGGCTTTGCGAGCCGGGTGAGGGCGGTTTGACGATTGATGTTTTGTGGAGAATCCTGCCCTCACCTGTCTCCATCACCAAGCTGCGCGGGCGATGGAGACTGTCCTCTCCCCAAGGGAGAGGGCCAAGCATCAGACCCCGACGATACATGCGACGCGCAGTGCCGCATCATTTCATGCATGAAGGGTTCATCGCCTGCGCTTGCCGATGATCGACAGCAGGACGAGAAGCACGATCGCGCCGACGGTGGCGACGATGAGCGAGCTGAGCAGGCCGCCATCCTTTCGCAGGCCGGCCACGCCAAAGAGCCAGCCCCCCAGAATCGCGCCGATGACGCCGATGATCAGGTTGCCGACGACGCCGAATCCGCCGCCTTTGTAGAGCACACCCGCGAGCCAGCCGGCACAGAGACCGATGAGTGCGAACCAGAGAAATTCCATGATCGATCTCCCGAATGAAGGTGAACGGTGCGGTTGGTACCTGCGATCGCCGATCGATGCAGGATACCCGAAATCATTGGAACTCAGGTTGGGAAGTCGGGGGGTGGCTGGGGCTGAGTCCGCGAAGCCCCGGCCCGGCGATCTTCAGCCTTCAGCCTTCAGTCTTCAGTTGCATCACCTTGCTTCGTGCGTCCGGGCCGGGGCTTGCGCTTCAGCCCCAGCCACCCGGCGGATGATTCGTGGGGTTTCCAATACGAGCCGCGACTCAACGAGTCGCGGACGCGCCCCCCGGAACAGCCTGCAAGGGGTGGCCCCGCGCACCTTTTTCTTTCAGCCTCGATCAGTGCCCGGTCGTTTTCGCATCTCGTGATCCGCTGCGTGATGGTCACTCCATTCTTGTCGTTCACGTCCGCGACTCGTTGAGTCGCGGCTCACGCCGGCCCCCGGGGCCCCGGGGGCTCCCGGGGGTGCCGCGATCATGCGGTCGTCGCGCTGCTGAGCGCGGCGGCCTGTTGTTTTCGCCTGTTTTCCCAGCCCAGCAGTCGCTGCACATCGTCGAGGTAGGAATAGACCACCGGTGTGACCAGCAGCGTCAGCAGCAGTGACAGCGACTGCCCGCCGATGATGACGACCGCGGTCGTGTATCGTTCCTCGGCGCCCGGGCCGGTGCCGATGAGCAACGGGGTCATGCCGGCCACCAGCGTCAGCGTGGTCATCAGGATCGGGCGAAGGCGGTCGCGGTTGCCCTGGATGATCGCCTCGTACCGCTCCATGCCCTGGGCCCGCAGGTGGTTCATGTGGTCGATCTGGAGGATGGAGTTTTTCTTCACCACGCCGAAGAGCACGAGGATGCCCAGGGCTGAATAGAGGTTGAGCGTGCTGTCGGAGAAATAGAGCGACAGCAGCGCGAAGGGGACCGACAGGGGGAGCGAAAGCAGAATCGTCAGCGGATGGATGAAGCTTTCATACTGGGCGGCGAGGATCATGTACATGAAGATGACCGAGAGCAGAAAGGCCCAAAGGAATTCCTCGAATGTTTTTTCCAGTTCGCGGCCTTTGCCGGTGACGGTGGTGGTGTAGCCGGGGAGCATGTTGAGTTCATCGGCGGCTTTTCGCAGGGCGTCGAGACGGTCGGCCTGGGCGTAGCCGGGTGCGACGCCGGCGCGAAGTTGGACGGATCGCTGGCGGTCGAACCGGTCGATGCGGGCGGGGGTGACGCCGTGCTCGATCTCGGCGACGGCGGAAAGCTGGACCGGCTCGCCGGTGGCGCGGGGGATGTAAAGACTGTCGAGCAGGCTCGGATCGTTGCGGGCGGTTTCGACCAGGCGGAGGCGGACATCGTAATCCTCATCGAGTGCGGGATCGCGGAAGCGGGTCACCTCCTGGTCGCCGCCGATCATCAGGCGAAGCGCGGTGCCCAGTTGGCGGGCGTCGATGCCCATGTCGGCGGCGCGCTCGAAGTCGGGGCGGACGCGCAGTTCGGGCTTGTCCATCTTCAGCGTGGTGTCGGCATCGACGATGCCGGGGATGTCGCGGGTTTTGTCGCGCAGGGCGTCGGCGTATTCGGCGAGCTTGTTGAGGTCGGGGCCGCGGATGACGAAGTCGATGTCGAAGTTGCCGCCGCCGCCGATGCGGAACGACTCGAAGTTTCGCACGCTGGATCGGAAATCGGGATAGGCCCGCAGCTTGGCGCGGACCTGCTGCATGACATCGCTCTGCTTGTAATTGCCTTCGAAGGTCTTGCCCGGCTCGCCTTTGAAAAGGTTTTTGAAGAATCGGGAGACGGAGAAATAGCGTCCTTCGTGCGGCTCGATGCGGACGTAAAGCTCGCCCTGGTTGAGCGACCCCAGGAAGCTGCCGCCGACGGAGCCTTGCACCAGCATGACGCCGGGGACGGAGGCGACATCGTTCTCCATCCTCGTGACGACCTCATCCATCGCCGTCAGGCTCATGCCTTCGGGTCCGGTGATGCGCACGTTGAACTCGGCTTCGTCCACGTCGCTGGGGAGGAACTCCTGCTTGACCAGGCCGTAGATCGGAATGGTCGAGGCGATGGTGGCGATGGCGATGATGGCGACGGCCCAGCGGAAGCGCATGGCGGCTTTGAGCATCCAGGTGTAGGAGGCGTCGATGTAGCGATAGAACCCGCGGCGGGAGCTTCCGGCCTGGCCTTCGGGCACGGCCTTGAGCAGGCGGGCGCACATCATCGGCGTCAGCGTGAAGGAGACCAGCAGGCTGACCATGACGGCGGCGGCGGCGGTGATGCCGAACTGGTAGAGAAACCGCCCGGAAATGGAGGACATGAAGGAGACGGGGATGAAGATGACCACGAGGCTCAGCGTGGTGGCGAGCACGGCCAGGGCGATCTCGGCGGTGCCGTGCTTGGCGGCCTCGAACGGGGTCATCTTCTTTTCCTCGATGAAACGGAAGACGTTTTCGAGGACGACGATGGCGTCGTCGATGACGATGCCGACCATGAGCACCAGGGCGAGCATGGTGACGCCGTTGAGGGTGAAGTTGAGCAGCCACATGACGGCGAAGGTGGCCAGCAGCGAGGTGGGAATGGCGACGCCGGCGATGAGGGTGGTGCGCCAGCTTCGCACGAAGGCCATCACCACCAGGCAGGCCAGCACGGAGCCGATGACGAGGTGGAAATTGATCTCGTGCAGGGCGGCATAAATGTAGGTCGATTGATCGCGGATGATGTTGAGCTCGACATCGGCCGGCAGCAGGGCGCGGACGTTTTCGATGCGCTCCTTGAGGCCTTCGATGACGGCGATGGTGTTGGCGCCGCTTTGCCGCTGCACTTCAAGGGTGACGGTGGAGACGCCGGCGATGCGGCTCTTGCTGCGCTGCTCCTGCGTGCCGTCCTCGGCGTGACCGATGTCGCGGATGTGGATGGGCACGCCGTTGACGCGGGTGATGATCAGGTCGTTGAACTGTTTCTCCTCGTTGAGCCTGCCGACGGTGCGCAGCACCTGCTCGCGTTCGGGGCCGGTGACGTTGCCGCCTGAGACGTTGATGTTCTGCCTCTCGATGCCGTCGCGCACGGCGGCGACGGGCAGCTTGTAGGCCGCCAGACGGTCGGCATCGAGCCAGATGTTCATCGTCCGCTCAAGCCCGCCGACGATGCGCACCGCGCCCACGCCCGTGCTGCGCTCGAACTGCACCTTCACGATCTTGTCCGCCAGCTCCGTCAGCTCGCGCGTGGTGCGCGGCCCGGTCAGCGAAAAGGTCAGCACCGGCTGCGAGTCGTTGTCGAACTTCGAGACCGTCGGCGGGTCGGCGTCATCAGGCAGATCGCGGATCACCGTCGCCACCCGGTCGCGGACATCCTGCGCCGCCGTGTCGATGTCGCGGTCCAGCCGGAACGTCGCGGTGACAAAGCAGGTGCCCGCACCGGTGACGGAACGCAGCTCCTCGATGCCTTCCACCGTGTTGACCACTTCCTCCAGCCGCTTGGTGATTTCCGATTCCACCTCTTCAGGCGTCCCGCCGGGCAGGTTGCAACGCACCGACACGCGGGGCAGATCGACCGATGGAAAACGATCCACGCCCAGGCCCATCAGCCCGGCAATGCCCACCACGACAAACGCCATGATGAGCATCGTGGCAAACACGGGACGACGTATGCAGATGTCGGCGAGGGTTTTCATATAAATTAGTTCCGAGTTTCGAGTTCCGAGTTTCGAGTTTCGAGTTAAGAAAGAAACCGAGAGACGATGGTTCCGCAACTCGGAACTCGGAACTCGAAACTCGGAACTTACTTTTTCTCGGAACTATTTCTTCATCATCTCTTCCCGGATCGTTCCCGCCGCCCGCAGCAGGGCGAGGTAGGCGACCTTGTTGGCATATTGCTGGGTGATCAGGTCGAGGCGGGCGCTGAGCAGTTCATCCTGGGCCACGAGGCGGTCGAGGTTGGTCGCCAGCCTTACGTCATAGTTCGCTTCAGCCTGCCGCAAGGCAAGTTCCGCCGCCGCCACGCGGCGGTTCAACTCCGTGATCTGAAGTCGTGACGATTCGAAATCGTGATGGGTCCGTTCGATGTCCGCGATCACCTCGCGGCGCACCAGTTGGGCCCGCAGATGGGCCTGCCGGACCGCCGACCACGCGGTGCGCACATCCGCCTCGATCCGCCCGGCGGTGAAGATCGGCACGTTGGCCCGCAGGACCGCGTTCCACTGGTTCTCCGTCGAGGTGTTGTCCACCGTCAGCACGTACTCCAGATTCATCGTCACGCTCGGGTAATACTGGCCAAAGGCGATCTCCACGACATGCCCGGCGGTTTCCACCGCATGGTCGGCGGCGCGGATGTCGTGCCGCCGTTTCGCCGCGATCTCCTGCCACCTGGCGATCGGATCCGTCTCCGGCGGCGGCGAAAGATCATCGATCAGCTTCCGCTGCGCCATCGGATGCGCCGTCAGCAGGTAGAGCGCGGTCCGCGCATTGCGCAGGGCGTTCTGCGCCGCGATCAACTGCACCCGCGTGTTGGCCGCCTGGGCGTCGGCCTGGGAGACATCCAGCGGCTTGGCCAGCCCGTTCTGCTCGCGCATGCGGATGTCCCGCAGCCGCTCCTCCTGAAGCTTGGCGGTGTTCTCCAGGGCGCCCACCGAGCTTTCCAGCCGCAGGGCGTTGTAGAAAACGAAAGCGGTTTCGAGCAGCAAGGAAGCCTGAAGGTCTTCGAGAATCGCCTGGCGCTCGGCGATGGTGGAGGCGTTGGCGTAAAGGGCGGCGGTGTCGCTGTAGCCGTTGAAAATGTTCACCTGGCCGATGGCCGGCAGGTTGAACGTGTCGCGTCCGCTGGAGGAGGCGCCATCGCCCCAGCGGCGGGTGTAGCTGGGCGCCAGCGAAAGCGTGGGCCAGAACGCGGCGATGCGACGCTGCTTGTCGATCAACGCCTGGGCGTTGTTTTCACCCTCCACGCGAAGGTTTTCGTTGTGCCGATTGGTCAGCGAAAGCACATCCAGCAGCGACACCGGCGCATCATCCGCCAGCGGCGGCACATCCTGCTCGATGCCCAGCGTTTGCAGATAAGGCAGGGCGTCTTCCTCATATTTCGCGGTCGCATCGCAGCCCGCCAGTAACCCGAAACCGCAAGCCGGCAATGCAAAGGCAACGACATAAAAGAGTTTTTGCATCATTCGTGGGCAATCGGAAGAAGAACAGGGGAAAGAGGACAGAAGTCAGAAGTCAGAAGTCAGGAAACAGGAAAAAGCCCACAGCCGCTTGCGGCTTCGCTCCGACCTCTGACTTCTGACCCCTCCCCTCCCCCTCAAACAAAATAATGATTTTTGCATATTTTTTCATTCCCATCCTTGACATCGCGCCATACACTAACGGAATGGACGGTCACATGATAAGCATACGTACAACCGGCTTCCGTCGCATCTTATTCTCAGCCCTGCCGACCATCTGGGTGTTGATGGCCGCCATCGGTTGCGGCGGCGGCTCCACGCCGCAGGCCAAGGGCAAAGGCAAGGCCCGCATTCTTGAGCCGGTGCAGGTGCGGACCGTCCAATCCGCGCCTGCGGTCACACGCCCCTCCATCCGCATCACCGGCACCCTTTATCCCATGGAGGATGTCACCATTTCCGCAAAGGTGGCCGGGCGAATCGTCAGGCTCAGCTACGATCTGGGGGATCGCGTCGAACCCAACCGCACCTTGGCGGAGATCGACCGCACCGACTACGAGCTGGCCGTCAAGGGTCGCCAAAGCGCGATTCATGCCATGCTGGCCAAGCTGGACCTCACCGAGTTTCCTTCGGGAATGCCCAACTTTGATGAGGTTCCCACGGTCAAGCGCACGATTGTGCAGCTTGCCAACATTTCGGCGCGGTACGAGCGGTTGAAGAAACTTTTCGAGCAGACCCCGCCCCTGATCAGCGAGCAGGAGTATGCCGACGCCGAGACGGAATACAAGGTCGCCCGCAGCGCGTATGAAGTGGAGAAGTCCGCGGCACAGGCGCTGCTGGCCGAGGCGTTGACGCTTCAGGCCGATTTGAATCTGGCCAACCAGCGGCTGGCGGACACCAAGACCCGGGCCCCCGCCGACCGCCCGGCTGCCGCGCCGGCCGCCGACACCGCCGCCGCGACAAACTCCGTGGTGCAGCCGACCCCCGCACCCAAAATCCTCAATGCCGAGGAAAACCCGGTCCTCCGTTTTGCCATCGCCCAGCGACTGGTTTCCGTCGGCGAATATGTCCGCGAAGGCACGCCCCTCTATCGTCTGATCGATGATGATCCGGTCAAGCTCATGGCCCAGATCCCCGAGCGATACTCCAGCCAGATCAACAACACGCTCAAGGTGAAGGTCAACGTGCAGGCCCACGCCGACGCCTTCGATGGTCGCATCAGCCGCATCAGCCCGCAGGTCGATGCCGACAGCCGAACCTATGCCGTGGAGATTCTCATCACCAACCCCGACGGCCACCTCAAGCCTGGCGCCTTCGCCACCGCGGTCATCGAACTGACCACCCAACACCCCGCCGTCCGAGTCCCCCTCTCCGCCGTCACCAGCTTCGCCGGCATCCACAAGGTCTTCACCATCGCCGATGGCAAGGCCGTCGAAAACCGCGTCACCCTCGGCCAGCGCGACCAAGACTCCATCCTCCTCACCGCAGGACTCGAACCCAACCAGCCCATCGTCCTCGCCCCGCCGGCCCAACTCGTCGGCGGTACCCCGCTCATCCTCCTCGCCTCCGCCGAGAAGCAGTGAGGCGAAACGGGACCCCAAGCCGCGCGGCGGTCCCGGTGAACAGCCCACAGCCGCTTGCGGCTTCGCTCACAGAGTCCGGCTCGGATAAGACAACGGATTCACACGACCGCATCGGCGAAGGCGCTCACGCCTTCGCCATCTTGCGCAGCACCGTGTGCAGGATGCCGCCGTTGCGGAGGTAGTCCACTTCGACGGGGGTATCCACGCGGCAGGTCGTCGTGAAGACCTTTTTCACGCCGTCGGTTTTCGTGGCAACGACGGTCACATCCTGGCGCGGCTTCAGGTGGTCATCAATGATGAACTCGAAAATCTCTGTGCCATCGAGGCCCAGCGTCGCCGCGGTTTCGCCCGCCTTGTAGCACAGCGGCAGCACGCCCATGCCCACCAGGTTGCTGCGGTGGATGCGCTCGAAACTCTCGGCGATGACCGCCTTCACACCCAGCAGAAAGACACCCTTGGCCGCCCAGTCGCGCGAGGAGCCCATGCCGTAGTCCTTGCCGGCGAGGACGACGAGAGGGATGTTGTGTTTCTGGTATTCGATGGAGGCTTCGTAGATCGACGTGACATCGCCGGGATTCAGTGGGGATTTCGGATTTCGGATTTCGGATTTCGGATTTGGGATGTCAGATTTCGGATTTCGGATTTCGGATTTCGGATTTGAATCCGTCCCCTCCGCGCCTTCGTGCCTTCGTGACTCCGTGCCTTCCTCCATCCCTTCTCCCAGATACTTCGTCCACCCGCCTTCGGTGCCGGGTGCGAGTTGGTTTTTCACGCGGATGTTGGCGTAGGTGCCGCGGGTCATGACGCGATCGTTGCCGCGGCGGGAGCCGTAGGAGTTGAACATTGAAAGCGACACGCCGTTTTCGATGAGGTACCTGCCGGCGGGGGAATCCTTCTTGATCGAGCCTGCGGGGCTGATGTGGTCGGTGGTGACGCTGTCGCCCACCATCACCAGGCAGCGGGCTCCGGTGATCGGCCGGATCGGATCGGGCACGGGCTTGAGATCGACGAAGAAGGGTGGCTCCTGCACGTAGGTCGATTTCTCATCCCATTCATAGAGCGAACCGGTCGGCGCCTTGATCGCCTGCCATTCATCGGAACCTTTGAACACGTTGGCGTACTGCATCTGAAACTGCTCACGGGTGACGCAGGAGGCGACGGTGTCGTTCACTTCCTGCTGCGTGGGCCAGATGTCTTTCAGGTAAACCGCCTCGCCGTTTTTGCCTTCCCCGGAGCACCCCCCGGAGTAGCCGATCGGGTCCTTCGTGAGATCCATATCGACATTGCCTGCGATCGCGTAGGCCACGACCAGCGGCGGGCTGGCGAGGTAGTTGGCCTTCACATCGGCATGGACGCGGCCTTCGAAGTTGCGGTTGCCTGAGAGCACGGAGG
>CAZYPK010000047.1:0-31454 GCA_964649195.1 uncultured Phycisphaeraceae bacterium | reverse complement strand
CTGGGGCTGAGTCCGCGAAGCCCCGGCCCGGCGACCTTCAGCCTTCAGCATTCAGCCTTCAACTTTCAGTTGCTTCACCTTGCTTCGTGCGACCGGGCCGGGGCTTCGCGGACTCAGCCCCAGCCACCCGACCGGCTCCCCCGGCTCCCCCGGCTCCCCCGGCTCCCCCGGCTCCCGCTTCACCGCCTACTTCGACCTGCACAACCGCAGCAACGGCAACACGGCGCCTACGGTACACACGGCAAACAGCGGGCCGATGCCTGCGAGCATGGGCCAGAAGTGGAACATCCAGTGGTCGCCGGCCATGGCGAAGCCGATCAGGCCGCAGATCGGGCCGATGGAATAGCCCAGGCCGATCAGGCTTTCGTGAGCGCCGCCCGCATCGACGGAGGCGTTCTTGACCACCATCGCGTAGTAGAGCGCCGCGTAATAGACCATGCCTTCGGTGACGCCGAAGACGATTTCAGCGCCGATGATCGCCCCCGCGTTGGGCGCCAAGAGCACCACGATCACGCTCGCAGGCACGAGCACGATGCAGGCCCAAAGCACATCGGCCCGGTCGTGCCACCAGGGCACGAAATGGAGCACGATGAAGGTGATCCAGCGTGCGAAGTCGATGATCGACGCCAGCCGGGTCTTTTCGTTCACATCGTAGCCCAGCCTGCCAAACAGCTCCGGGAAAAGAGGCACGAGCAGGAAGAACAGCGCGTAGCTGTAAAGCAGCAGCCAGCGACTGGAGATGAGCAGCTCCCGGCAGCGCCGCAGCCGATCGGCGGGCAATCGATCAGGATGACCGTCCGGCAGATGCGCGATGCGAGGCTGAAGGAAGAACGCCAGGATGCCCACCGCCACAAACAGCAGCGCCCCGATGCCGAAGAGCCAGACGGTCAGCTCCTTGATGATCGGCCCCATCCAGAGCACGGCCAGCGGCGTCGATAGCGACCAGGTCATGTTGAACCGCCCCAGGGCCCGGGCCGTCTCACGCGGCGAACGGCCCGCGCTCACGTAGCTCTCGACAATGGGCCACATGGCGGCATTGAAAAACTGGAAAACAATCATGCCCAGCACGATGCCCGCCACCGTGGGCCGGAGGAACATCAGCAGCAGCGAGAGAATCTGAAACGCGATCACCGCGAACATCATCCGCCGATCACCGAAGCGAACCGCCAGCCGATGACTCGGCAACGCCCCGGCCACGTATGCGATGCCGCTGCCCAGGGCAAGGAAGAGATTCTCCGCCTGCGAAAAGCCGAACTCGCTGAACGTGAAGAAATAAACCCCGCGCGAGGCGAAGATCGATGACATGCTTCCGAGGAAGCTGAGGATGAGAAGAACGGTGAAGCGGTTCACGGCGGAAGGGGGCATCCGAAATCCGAAACCAATCGGAGCAAGGGGGAAACATCAAAACGAATGGGACGCATGGCGGATCACTGATCCGAACGACTCAACCGTTTTTCATCATTCGATTTCATCCTTCCGAAGGAGCCGGGGGTGCCGGGGGTGAACCAGGGGATCGCGAAGCCGCAAGCGGCTTGGGCGTGAGGTTATTCAGGAATCCCATATGCTTTTACCCTGCGGCACCTCAGATCACCTTTCTGGTCATCGCTCTTCGCATGTCGCGGTCGGCGCTTCGGGCCTTGATGTCTTGCCGTTTGTCGTGGGCCTGCTTGCCGCGGCCGACGCCGATTTCCAGTTTCACCTTGCCGCGCACGAAGTACATGGCCAGCGGCACGAGCGTGGTGCTCTTGGCGGAGATTTCATCGAACAGCCTGGCGATCTCCCGGCGATGGGCCAGCAGCTTTCGCGGCCGGGTCGGTTCGTGGCCGTTGTTGCCCATCGCCTGCCGGTAGGGTGCGATGTTGACGTTGTAGAGCCACAGTTCCATCGTGTTGGCCTCGATGCGCGCGAACCCTTCGCCCAGCGACACTTCGCCGTGGCGGATCGATTTCACCTCGCTGCCTTGCAGGACGATGCCGACTTCGAGTTTGTGATCGATGTGGTAATCGTGCCGCGCCTTGCGGTTCTCGATGCGAGGCGAGAGGGTCGGGTTGTCTTTCTTTTTACTCATGGGAAGCGGAGTAGCTATCAGCTTTCAGCCTTCAGCTATCAGCTTCAAGGCATGGGGGTCGGTGGGTGTAAGGTTGATGGTTCACGTTCACATCTTAGTCGGGATTCACAGGGTTGTTTGCCATTTACTCTTCGGCTCTGTACCGAATGTGGCGCCAAGCCCGATGGCGAGGCTTGGCGAGCCGTCGGGGTATCGGCGCCGCACACAGAATACCCCGACGGCTCGCGGACTCGCCATCGGGCTTGGCGCCACAGCGGGTACATGAGCCCACTCTTCATACTCTTTGCCTTGAGGCTGATAGCTTCCAACTGACAGCTTTTCCTCACACCGTCACCTTCATCCAGTGTCCCTGCCAGAAGCGGAAGCCGAAGATCAGGCCGCGCAGGGCCAGTTCCGCGCTCAAGGCGTACCAGACGCCGATGATGCCCAGGTCCCAGACGATGGCGCAGAGGTAAACGAGCGGGACGCGGATGAGATAGATGCTGATGAAGGTCATCCGCATCGTCGTGGTGGTGTCGCCTGCGCCGCGCATGGCGTTGGAAAGGACGATGGCGGTGGCGAAGAAAATCTGCACCGGGCCGCAGATGGCCAGCAGCGTCGGCGCCAGGGCCAGCAGGTCCGGCTTGTCGGTGACCAGCCGCACGAGCGGGCCGGGGATGAGCAGGAACACGACGCCCATGACCCCCATGACGCCCATGCCCAGCTTCCAGCAGAGGATCGCGGCCTGCCTGGCCCGCTGCGGATCGCCCAGGCCCAGGTACTGGCCCGTGAGCGTCGAAGCGGCGATGCCCAGCGCCATGCCGGGCAGATAGCTGATGGCCTCGAGTCGCACGGCGATGATGTGCGCGCCCTGCGCCGCATGGGCGAGGGTGGTGGCGCCGATGGCGACCAGGCCGACCATGCGCATGACCAGGAAGTTGCCGACCCACATGCCCAGCGATTCGAAAAGGCTGGCGGTGGCGACGCGGATGATGCGTTTCATCGTGTGCCAGTGGGGTCGCAGGCGGATGAGGCGGAGGCGGATGGTGCCGCCGCCCCTGGTCTGGGCGATGAGGATGAGGACGGCGCCGACGGCCCAGGCGATGACGGTGCCCCAGGCGATGCCGGCGATGCCGTGTCCGCCGATGGGGGCGGGGGCGTAAACGAAGGCGACGCTGGCGGCGGTGTTGATGATGTTGACGACGGCGAGCACGGCGAAGGGGGAGCGCGTGTCGCCGCTGGCGCGGAGGCAGGCGGAGCCGACGAACAGGATGCTGCTGGCCGGGGCGCTGAAGGCGAGGATGTGGAGGTAGAGCACGGCCATGTCGTGGCCGTCGCCCTGGAGGTTCATGAAGGTGGCGACATCGTGGGCGGTGAAATGGACGATGGCGCCGGAGACGAAGCCGACGGCCAGGGACATGATCATCGCCTGCCCCAGGGCCGCATTGGCGACGCGCCGGTGCTTGCCGCCGACGGCGCGGCTGATGACCGCGGCGGCGCCGATGCCGATGGACATCTGGAGGATGGTCATGCCCCAGGTGATGTAGGCCGCCACGCCGATCGCGTTGGTCGCCTCCACGCTGATGTGCCCGGCCAGCGCGGTATCGACATAGCCCACGAGAAAGTTGAGCACCTGCTCCATGAACGGCCAGATGGCCAGCACGAGCACCTGCTGCGTGAGCGTGAGGCCCTTGAGTCTGCCCGAAAGTTGCGGCCTGGGCTTGAGTGTTTCGTGAAGAGCGGTGCCGCATTCGGGACAGGGGCTGTCGGGCATCAGGCCGCGCAGGTTGTACCCGCAGCGGATGCAGGAAAGATCGACCGCCACTGCCGGTGATGCGTCATCGACAACGACCGTCGCGGCGGCGGGGGGGGAACTGTCCGCCAGCGCCTCGGCGGGCGGCGATGACGACAACCCTTTCTCGATATCCGAAACCCGACGATTCATGTTCGACTTCGCGGCGAGTGTGAAAGAGGTGAATCATACGGCTTCCCGTGGAAGGTTACGAATCCCCCGCTATCATTCGGCCTTGCTCATAGGGTCTCACACCCCACAGGATCGACCGATGGCCAAACAATCTTCCCATGCACTGAGCATCGCACTCCTGCAACACGCATCGCCCGTGGGGGTGTCGCCGGAGAAGAACCTGAAGAAGGCGATGGACATGATGCGCGATGCCGCGGGGCGCGGGGCGCGCCTGCTGCTGACGCAGGAGCTTTTCACCGCCCACTATTTCTGCCAGGTGGAAGACCTGACATATTTTGAACTGGCCGAAACCATCCCCGGTCCGACGACGGACAAGCTTTGCGCCCTGGCGAAGAAACTCAAGGTGGAAATATCGGCTTCGCTCTTCGAGAAGCGAACGCAGGGCATCCATCACAACACCTCCGTCGTCATCAGCGAAAAAGGCAAAATCATCGGCAAGTATCGCAAGATGCACATCCCCGATGATCCACGCTTCTACGAAAAGTATTACTTCACCCCCGGCGATACGGTTGGAGAAAATGACATCGCCGGTTGGCAGACCCATCAGCTTCGCGATGCGAAAGTCGGCACGCTCATCTGCTGGGACCAGTGGTACCCCGAAGCCGCCCGCCTCACCGCCCTGCGCGGGGCGCAACTGCTCATCTATCCCACCGCCATCGGCTACGCCCACACCGAACCCGACGGCGAACCCGCGCGGCAGATCGACGCATGGCAGACCGTGCAGCGATCCCACGCGATCACCAACGGCGTCTTCGTCGCCGCCATCAACCGCATCGGCATCGAGGGCGACCTCACCTTCTGGGGACACAGCTTCGTCGTTGATCCCGGCGGCCGCGTCATCGCCCAGGCTTCCGATGACAAGGAGGAAATCCTCCTCGCCGACTGTGATCTTTCCTACATCGATCGGGTCCGCGTCAACTGGCCCTTCCTCCGCGACCGGCGAATCGATTCCTACGGCGGCCTGATGCGGCGGTACATCGATTGATTCGTTTCACCCATTCATTCTTCGACACTCCGTTCGCCAAGGCGAACGGCTAAATACATGCCCACCATCACCGATCATCTGGCCGGCCTCACCCAACCGACGCAATCCGCGCGATCCCTCGGCTACCGCATGCCCGGCGAATTCGAACCCGTCGCCGCCGTCTGGCTCACCTACCCGCACAACCGCGACACCTGGCCCGACTGCTTCGACAAGGCCTGCGCCCAATACGACGAGTTCATCAAACAGGCCTCGCGCTTCACGAAGGTCAACATCATCGGCCGCGACTTCAACTGGAAAACCAACGACTCCTGGGTCCGCGACTACGGCCCGATCTTCGTGGTGAGAAATGAAGGCACGGAGGCACGAAGGCACGAAGGCACGGAGGGGCAAAGGCATGAAGGCACGGAGGCACGAAGGCACGAAGGCACGGAAGGAAAGGCATCGGAAAACGAATCCGAAATCTCAAATCTCAAATCTCAAATTTCAAATCCCCAATCTCAAATCTCAAATCTCAAATCCCAAATCCCCTCAACTCGGAACTCGGAACTCGAAACTCGAAACTTATCCCCCCTCGCCTGCCACGACTTCACCTTCAACGGCTGGGGCGGCAAGTACGACACCGATCACTACCAGCCGCGGATCGACGACATCATCCCGCGCTTCATCGCCAAACATCTGAACATCCCCATCTGGCGCCACGACCTGATCCTCGAAGGCGGCTCCATCGATGTCAACGGACGCGGCTCCGTGCTCACCACCGAGCAGTGCCTGCTCAATGTCAACCGCAACTCCAAGCTCACCCGCGCCCGGATCGAAGAGAGCCTGCACGAAGCCCTGGGCACCCGCCACATCATCTGGCTCCCCGGCGGCATCGAAGGCGATGACACCGACGGCCACATCGATGATGTCGCACGCTTCATCGACCCCGCCACCATCGCCATGATCCGCGCCCCCAGGGGCCACCCCGATCACGAAATGCTCGAGCGAAACTGGGCGGCGCTCTCCACCGCGAAGGATCAGGATGGCGACGCGATCAATCTCGTCGCGCTCCCCGTGCCCGAACCTCGTTTCTACGACTACCCGCCCATTGGCAACGATGAAGGCGGCCATTATCAACTGCCCATGAGCCATGCGAACTTTCTCATCCTTAACGAAGGCGTCCTCGTGCCGACCTTCGGCCAGAAGAGCGATGATGAAGCGATCGCCGCGTTGGAGAAGGCGATGCCGCGCCATACCATCGTGGGCGTGCGCTGCGATCATCTCGTCGTCGGTTTCGGCGCGATGCACTGCCTCTCCATGCAGCAGCCCCGCATCTGACCCCCGCCGCTTGCGGCGTAGCACCGTCACTGGCGTGCTCTTACTTTTTCCCTTTCCCCTCTCAATCCCTCCGCTACAATCACGCAATGCCTCTTCCCCGCAAAATCCGCGTGATTTCGCCGGACCGATGGACGGGAGTCCATCGCCTTTGGATCGTTCTGCTCCTGCCGCTGCTCCTGCCGCTGCCGCTGCTCGCCGACGACACCACCTTCCGCAACCACGTCATGCCCATTCTCGCCAAGGCCGGTTGCAACAGCGGTGCATGTCACGGCAATCTCAACGGCAAAGGCGGCTTCAAGCTCTCCCTGCGCGGCGAAGATCCCAAAAACGATTTCGCCATCCTCACCCGCGACCAGCAGGGCCGTCGCCTCGATCTCACTTCCGCCGCCGACAGTCTCCTTCTCCGCAAAGCCACCGCCGCCATCCCGCACGAAGGCGGCCGGCGATTCGCCATCGGTTCGCTGGAGTATCAGACGCTTCACGACTGGATCGCCGCCGGCGCACGCGATGATGATGCCACGCTCCCCAAGCTCACCGCGCTCGCCGTCTCGCCGCGCGAGTCGATCCTCATCGAACCGGTCACTTCGGTGCAGCTTCGCGCCATCGCGACCTTCGCCGACGGTTCGCAACGCGATGTCACTTCCTTTGTCGTCTTCGAGCCTTCCAATCTGCTCGCCACGGTCACCGCGGCCGGCCTCGTGCAGCGCATCAGGCCCGGCGAGGTGACGGTGACCATCCGCTTCAATCACCTTCAGCAGCCGGCCCGCATCGCCTTCGTTCCCGCCCGTCCCGACTTCAAGTGGAGCGAGCCTGCCGCCGCCGGTTTCATCGATGAACATGTCCACGCCAAGCTGAAGAAGCTGCGGATGAACCCCTCGCCCCTGGCCGATGACAGCGCATTCATTCGCCGCGCCTTTCTCGATGTGATCGGCGTCCTCCCTTCGCCTGACGAAGCCCGCGCCTTTGTCGCGGATGCGCGGCAGGATAAGCGAGCCCGCCTCATCGAACACCTGCTCGCCCGTCCCGAGTTCAATGACCACTGGGCGTTGAAATGGTCCGACCTGCTGCGAAATGAGGAGCGCGTGCTCGATGCGAAAGGCGTGCGCGCCTTTCACCACTGGATTCGAGATTCCATTGCCGCCAACAAACCGGTAAACATTTTCGTGCATGAGATGATCACCGCCCGGGGCAGCACCTACGACAATCCCGCCGCCAACTTCTATCGCGCCAACCGCACCGCCGACATCCGCGCCGAAGCCGTCGCTCAGCTTTTTCTGGGCACGCGCATGCAGTGCGCCAAGTGCCACAATCATCCCTTCGACCGCTGGACGCAGAATGATTACTACGGCTTTGCCGCGTTCTTTGCCCCCATCGATTACAAGATCATCGAGAACCAGCGGCGCGACACCAACGACAGGATGATGTTCATCGGCGAGCAGCTTGTCATCATGAACGACAAAAACCAGATGAAGCATCCCGTCGGCGGCCGCGTCATGAAGCCCGCCTACCTGGGCGACGCCGGGCAGCCCGTCGATGCGAAGAAGGACGGTCTCAAGTCGCTGGCCGACTGGATGACCGGCAGGGACAACAGACGATTCGCCGCGGCCCAGGTCAACCGCATCTGGTACCACCTCATGAGCCGGGGCATCGTCGATCCGATCGATGACTTCCGCGACACCAACCCGCCCAGCAATCCGGCCCTGCTCGATGCGCTGACCAGCGCGTTCGTCGAATCGAATTACGATCTGCGGGCCATGGTGAAACTGATCTGCACCAGCCAGGCCTATCAGCGGGCCTCGCAGCCGACGGCTGACAACGAGGAGGATCAGTCCAACTTTTCGCACGCGGCGGTTCGCAGGCTCACCGCCGAGCAGATGGTCGATGCGATGAGCGGGGCGATGGGAACGCCGCTGCCGTTCAACGGTGTTCCGCTGGGTTACCGCGCCGCCCAGGTGCCGGGCGTCAATGCGGTCTATCGCGATCGCAGGCCGGCATCGGGCGATCGCTTTCTGCGCCTGTTCGGCAAGCCGCCTCGTCTTGTGTCCTGCGAATGTGAACGCTCAAACGACACGGCCCTTGGCCAGGTCTTCGAACTCACCAGCGGCGATGCGATCAACGAGCTGCTCACCAGCGAAGACAACCGCATCACCCGTCTGCTGCGAGAAAAGAAGAGCGATGACCGGATCATCGACGAACTTTACTGGGCCACCCTCAGCCGCGCTCCGACGCCACAGGAAAAGAACGCCGCCCAAAGCCTGATCGCCAACGTGAACGACCGCCGCACCGCATTCGAGGACATCGCGTGGGGCCTGCTCAACGCGAAGGAGTTTGTGCTGCGGCGGTAGATGAAACGGTTGCAATTTCATGTAGTGGCTCAGTTTGAATCCGGGGGAATCCGGGGGTGGCCTGGGGCTGAGTCCGCGAAGCCCCGGCCCGATGAAACAGCAAGGCGCCGGGGCGTCGAAGACTCCGCCCCAGCCACCCGAACATTTCAAACTGAACCATTGGCGATGTGCTCGAAGCCGCACTGAAGGAACCGCTCGCCAAGGTTGCGAAGCGGCACAAGCTTTACCTCCTCGCTGCGCGTCTGTGTCTGAGCCGCAGCGTCCTCGCTGCGCGTCAGCAACTGCCGCTCGCATCTTGCAATCGCAAACGGCATGGATGCTGCGAATCATTTATTGCGGCTCTCGTCGCCTGCATCATCGCCACTTTGCATCGCCTCATATAATTCATGGTCCTGGGTATTGTGCTGTCTCCAATACTCAATGCTGGGCACTTCTATAAAAGCGGGAAACAGTTCTCCATATTGGAAGGGAATGTCATCGCCGGACAAGTCAATAAGATACAATTTACGATCAGAGTCACCGCCACCTTCTGTTCTCACCAGGCAAAACCCCGGATCATCGTCTTTCACGGCCAAATACACGAACTCCTTTCCCCATAATGGATGGGCATTGCCAATCAACACTCGCTGTTTGCCCGTTAAATAAGCGGCTTCTATTATTGCCACATCACGCCATGGCCATAATAAATTATCCATTTTATCGGTTTTGACATCGATTAGCGTATGTGGTGTATTCATCGGAGTAACTCACAGGCTTTATGGGCAGCTTTAGTGGCGGATAATGATGACCGAATCCAGGCCGGAAAAGAGGAGAAGTACGTTTAATCCGCCTCCGTTCCTTAGTACAGCATTTCATTGAATCGGGATCAACATGGCTGCTCATCGGTTTCAGCCGCGAAGCGGCGGCAGGTTGTAGCCGGGGGCGCGAGTCCCCGGAAGGATTGCCCGCCATGCCAAGCCGCGAAGCGGCGACACCCCATGAGTGGACATGTTGCCGCATCGAACCGATGTCGCCGCTTCGCGGCTGAGAGTCATGCTTTCCATTTTACACCCTCTATTGTGAAAAGCTGTACTTAGCAGGGCTTCGCCGCTGGATATCCTGTTGTCCATCCTGTCGCGCGACGCCGGTCCCGGGCAGGATGGGACAGTGTGGCACGGGCAGGCCGCGTCACTTCTCCTCCGGCGCCGCATCCGCATCCTGTTCCATCGCGTCATCTTCGCCGGCCATCTCGTCATCGTCTGCCGCTTCCCAGTCGAGTTCCTCGCCGGGGCCGACATCCAGAAACGATCCGCACCTGGGGCAGTCCTGGATGGTGCCGTAGAGGTCGCCGGCGAAGGTGGTCTTTTTGCCGCAGTTGTCGCAGGCGACTTCGACGGAGCCGTGCTCCTGGCCTTGCTTCGATTTCGCCTCAAGGATGGCGGCCTGCTCCTGGAGCAGCCTCGCAATCTCCGGGTGATTGGAGATGTCCGCCCAGACTTCGATGCCCCGGCTCGAAGATCCCGTCAGCGCGGCAATGCCATCGAGCAGGCCGGCGGCGGTGCCATCGATCACCTTGGCCTCGATGTCGTGACTGGCCAGCAGCGAAACGGTGGTCTCGGCTTCGCTCAGGTTGCGGGCCACATAAACGCATCGTGCATCGCGATAGGGCATGTTGTGGCTCCTTGTCGGTTTCGGATGGGCAACCCGCCCGGCACATGAGGCGATGATAGCGAACCATGCCCCCGGGGTTCGGTAACCCAGGTCGCGTTTGAATCAATGTCAGAAGATCACTGGAAAAACCCATCCACGGAAGTGGGTGGGCTTTTTCGGGCAGACAAGGACCGATATCATGAAACAGCCGAGCAACCCATCCTGCGCCTCCTATCGCAACTCCCTGCTTTCCCGCCGGCATGTGCTGAAGGTCGGCGGCATGGGGGCGCTGGGGCTGAACATGCCCACGCTGCTTCGCGCCGCTGATGCGCAGGCTTCGCGGAAGCTCATCGCCAGGGCCAGGTCGGTGATCTTTCTCTTCCAGTGGGGCGGGCCGAGCCATGTTGATATGTTCGACATGAAACCCGATGCCCCGGCGAACATCCGCGGGCCTTACAAGCCGATGAAGTCGAGCGCCCCCGGCATATGGGTCAGCGAAAAACTTCAGAAGACCGCGAAGATCATGGACAAGGTCACGCTCATCCGCAGCATGACCCACACCATGACCAACCACAACTCCGCAGGCTACTACGCGCTCACCGGCAGCGCCCCGGCCACCGATGATCAGCGGCTGCGCGATTCGATCGATCTCTTCCCCGCCTACGGCAGCGTCGTTGACAAACTCGCGCCGCTTCCGGGAAACGGGGAACTGCCCACCAGCGTCGCATTCCCGCATGTGATCTCCGATGGTTCGCGCACGCCCGGCCAGCACGCCAGCTTCCTGGGCAAGGTGCATGATCCGCTCTTTGTCGGCAACGATCCCAACGGGCCGGACTTCTCGCTGCCGCAACTGAGCCTGCCCAGCAATCTTTCGATGGATCGCCTCGAACGTCGCCGGCACTTGCAGCAACTCATCGATCAGCAATCGCGACTGCTCGATCACTCCGCGGAAGCGCGAGGCCTGGACAGCTACTACGAGAAGGCATTGACGATGCTCAACTCGCCGCGCGTCAGGCAGGCGTTTGACATTTCCAAGGAGCCCAAGGTGGTCCGCGATGCCTATGGCCGTTCCACTTATGGGCAGTCATGTCTGCTGGCCCGTCGCCTGGTCGAAGCGGGCGTGAAGTTCGTCACCGTCTATTTCTCCAACTCCATCGGCGGCCGCAGCAAGACCGATGGCGGGTGGGACACGCACGGCTTCGACAACACGCGCATGTTCCCCATCATCGAAGCCTACCACCTGCCCCGCACCGAGGAGACGCTGCCCACGTTGCTGAACGATCTCGACCAGCGCGGCCTGCTCGACACCACCCTCGTCATCTGGATGGGCGAGTTCGGCAGAACCCCCAAAATCAACGGCAATCAGAGCCGCGACCATTGGCCCCAGTGCTACACGACGCTCCTCGCCGGCGGTGGCGTCAAGCGCGGCCACGTGCATGGCTCCTCCGACAAGCATGGCATGTACCCCGCGTCCAACCCCGTCAAGCCCGATGACCTGGCCGCCACCGTCTATCACCTGCTGGGCATCCACCACGAAACCGAAGTCCACGACGCCGAGGGCAGACCGCTGTCGATCACGCGAGGCAGGCCGGTGATGGATGTGATGATGTAGGCGCGGCAGGGGGGTTGGGGCTGAGTCTGCGCTGGGTGGCTGGGGGCTTTGCGCAAGCCCCGGCCAAGAGGACTTTCAGCATTCAGCATTCAGCATTCAGTTGCCTCATTTTGCTTCGTGCATCCGGGCCGGGGCTTCGCGGACTCAGCCCCAGCCACCCCAAAGTTCTCAGGCTCCCGCCTCACCGCTTGCTCGCTCCCTTCCCCATCGTCCTGCCGAGTCGGATGAAGCCTATTTCCGCCAGCAGGCTCAGCGCGGCGGTCAGCAGAAAGACGTGATAACCCATCCTGAGCCAGGGCAATTCCAGGGTGAACGTGGATGAGAACTGGATGCGGCCGGTGAAGAGGATCAGGGCCAGGAACGGGGCGACGGCGCCGCGGATGCCGGTGAGGGTGACGTGGATGCCCATGTAGAGCGAGACCATGCGGCGGTCGGCGAAGTCGTTGTGGCCCAGGTTCCAGGCGAGCATCCCGCCGCCGCGGGTGATGCCGTTGAGCACCCGCGCGGCCGCGATGATCGACAGGGAGCCGAACATGGCCCCGAGCCAGTTGGCCAGTTGGGTGAAGACCCAGACCGAGCCTTGCTTGGTGCGGAACTCGATGATGTGGACGCGGTCCAGGTACCGGGCCCAGACGGGCATGGTGATGACGGCCAGCGTCAGCGGCAGCGTGGTGGTGAGCAGGTTGCTGATCTTGAACTCGCCGGTCATGCCGAGGGTGAGTTGGGCGATGAGATAGACGAGCACGGCATCGCCCATCATCGCGGCCACGCCGTTGACGAACTGCCAGAGCATGTAATCGCGGAAAAGCCTGTCCTTGCGAAGGACGGTCCAGAAGTTGGGACGGCCGGCCTTGGGATCGTATTCGTAGATCGAGGCGGATTCACCATGCGGCTGCGGGGCGGCGTCGGGTGTGATCTCGTATTTGAGCAGTTCCTTTTCGCCGCGCAGACGGATGCGCGAATAGGCCACGACGCCGATGGCGGAGATGAGCATGGTGGCGGGGAAGATGATGCGGAAGGATTCGGGATTGCGGTCGAGCAGATCGCCGGCGAGCATGGGCAGCAGGCCGATGATGAGGCTGTTGGAAAGGGCGAGCCTGCCGGTGATGCGGGCGCGAAGGTGAGCGGGATAATTCTGCCGCCAGACGGTGGAGCGGAGGGTGATGATGCCCGTCTGCACGCACCGCGCCGCGATGACGAGCGACGCCAGCAGCATCGGGCCGGCGCCCTGCGCCACGCCGTCGGGTCCGGGCGCATCCGTCGGGATGAGCGCGATGGCGCCGACGCACAGGAGCATGGTGATTTGCAGGGTGGTGATGAGGGGAATCTTGGGCTTGCCGCGTGACAGTCGTGCCCAGATGAAGCTGGTGAGGTTGGCGAAGTTGGCCGAGGCGACGATGGCGGCCAGGACCATCGCAGGCACATGAAAAATCTTGGCGGCGACGATGCCGATGACGCCGCCTTCGATCATCGCCAGCGATGCGGGATAGGTCAGCGCGGTGACGATTTCATGACGATAGCTCTGCCGCGTCATCGGCGGAAGCATGCGGGGATGAAGATTGTCCAGATAGCGTCGAAACATCATGCGCATCGGTCAGGCAGGCCGGTGGTGATTGTAGGCAAAAGAAAACCCCCGATCGGATCGGGGGCTTGACGTTCATGCCGTTGCTCTTCATCCGCCGGCCGTATGCCGGGTCGAGGAAAGCGGGGGGCAAGACGGCGTCGGCGTCCCATTTGATTCAAGTCGCCGCTCGCAGGCGACGCGCATTTCACGTTACCTCCCCGCGGATGCGGACGGCTGTCTCATCTACGATCCATAGCAGGCCCGTCAACGGCTCGGTCTTCAGCAAACGGATCACTCGCGCGATGACGGCGAGCACGCTCGGCTTGTCCTGCATCGCCAGTCGCAGCACGATCAAGCCCGTGTAATCCTTTGGCGGGAATGCGCGGATGTCGGCGAAGTCGAGATCGAGCGTGATCAGTACCCGCCGCTCTTGGCGAACCGCATCGGCAATGTGGGTATCAGGGTGGCCGACGAGACGTTCGTCGAATACCGTTTGCGCGTCATATCCGGCTGTGCGAAGCAGATCAGCGACTTCGACGGGGAGATTCTCATCGATCTTGAACCGCATCAACCCCACTCCCCTCACGCCGAGAGCGGAACGACGCGCTCGCGCGCCAACTCGGCGGCGTATTGCAGCGCGGCATCGATGTCGTCGTTGCGGATCGACGGATGGCTTCGCAGCAACTCCTCGCGTGACACGCCTGCGGCGACGTTGTCAACGATCACCGAAACCATCACCCGCGTGCCGGCGATGCACGCCCGGCCGTGGCAAATCAACGGATCGACCGAAACTCGGTTATGCCAGTTCATACGTTTCATTATACATCGTCTTATACATCGGCGAAGGCTTCTTGCCGATAACGGCGACATGCCCGCCCTCGCCACCCGCTGGCCGTATGCCGGGTTGAGGAAAGCGGGGATCAAGACGGTGGAGGATTGCGGTCGGGCGACAAAGATTGTCGGGTTTGGAATCACTCCGGTTCGCGGATAAAATGGCCGGCATGAGCACTGACACAAAGCAACTCATCGAGATTTGCGAGCAACTGCCCCAGGCTCAGCGCGTCGAGGTGGCGGACTTCGCGCGATTTTTGCTGGCGAAAAACCGGGATGCCGCGCCGCTGCGCGAGGTGACCGAACGGTGGCTGGCCGGCGCGCGCGGCGCCGCCAAGGCGGGGATGACGACCGATCAGGTGATGGCGCTGACCCGCGGTGAAGCATGAGCGGATCGCTCATCGATGCCAACGTGCTGCTCGACATCGCGACGGCTGACGCGACGCGGATGTCGTGGTCGCAGCAGCAACTCCGCGAGGCGGCGGAGCGCGGGGCGGTGTACGTCAATCCCATCATCTACGCTGAACTTGCCCCGGCGTTCACCAATGCCCAAGACCTGGATCGGTGGCTTGATCCGGCGGTGTTCATTCGCGCGGCGTTGTCGTATGAAGCGGGTTGGCTGGCGGCGCAGGCGTTTGTGAAGTATCGAAAAAGCGGCGGCGCTCGGAGCGCCCCATTGCCGGATTTCTACATTGGCGCGCAAGCCGAAGTCGAGAAACTGACGCTGATCACGCGCGATGCCGCGCGGTATCGAACGTATTTCCCGAGTGTCTCTCTGATTGCGCCGCCATAGTGCGTTCAGACACAGAGCGGATTGGCCGACAACGGCGACATGCCCGCCCTCGCCACCCGTACGCCGGGTTGAGGAAAGCGGGGGATCAAGACGGTGGCGTATCGCACTCGGCCGACGCGGGTTTGTCAGGCCTTGGCGGTCGCGGCGTTGGAGATGTCCGTCACGACCTTGCGGAGCAGTTCCCACGTCTGGCGGTGGTAATACTCAGGGATGTCGATCCGCTGGCCGTCTTTGTGGCGGGCGAGGTTGCCGGCCTTGGACTCGTATGTTTTGCCGGTGACACCGCGGTTGTGGACGAGCACGTCGCGCGAGGCCTTGGCCTCGGCGATTCTGGCAATCTCGTCGGCAGTCGGACAACCGAGTTTGGCCTTCTCCTCGAGGTAGTCGAACCAGCCGGTGGGACGCTTGTAGAGGATTTCGTTCAATTCCCTGCTCACCACCAGAGCGGTGATGGTGTCCTTGTCCGGCGCATCCAGGACATCTTCAAAGTCCACCTTTTTGCCGCTCAGGTTCTTGGGGTAGGCCGTCAGCCACAGCCGCACCAGCTCAAAGAAGTAATTTTCGAAGATCGAAATGAACTGCTGGAACGTGGCTTCGGCAAGTTGCTCGGCAACATACCCGCGCGACTTGCCAGCAAGTTCGACGTGCGTGGTGACCGTGCCCGTGGTCATGTTGCGATTGGAAAAGGTGCGACCGTCGGCGATTACACGGCCGACGATGTTCCAGGCGATTTTCGTATCGGTGTAATAGTCGTGGGCGGCGTTCAGATCCGACAACACACGATCACGCAGCGATTCGATTTCTTCCGCGAGTGCCATGGCTCATCCTGATCAGTGAACGCTGTCCAGAATGTTCTGCACCGCAGATGCGTTCGCGCCGCGCCCGAGATTGATCACCGCGATTTCGGGCTTTCCATCCAATGAAATGGCGTTCTCGTCCACCCAATAGTGAATACGGTTGCGGCTTAGAAGCGCTTTGACCTCTTCGAGCTGACTGACCGGGACCATGATGTACGGCCCGGCAGTTCCATCGGTCGATACACGCAATCGCTGGTGAGTTGTAACGTCTGTCATCGTCCGGTCCTTTCGATGGAATTATAAGCGCTTCGTCCCTCTTGGCCAACGAAGTGCTCAATGGATTTGAAATTGACGCCGATCACGGCGGCATGCCCGCCCTCGCCATCCGACAGCCGTATGCCGGGTTGAGGAAAGCGGGGGATCAAGACGGCGGAACTGCGCGCGAGGCCGACGAAGCGAGTAGTAGTCCGACTATGCTAATCTGATGGGTTGAGAACCTTCGTTTCGACCGATTTTCTCAAAATTATCGCTTCAGCAACTCACAGTTTTAGAGTAGTCGGACTACTGCTTGTTAACCGCCGGTCCGTCACTTCGACCCGATCACCAGATCAAGCAGCCCCGGGAACCGCGCGTCGAGTTCCTCCCGCCGAAGCGTGTTGAGGTACGACGGGCCGTCGGCTTTCATGCGGACGATGCCCGCCTCGCGCAGGATGCGGAAGTGATGCGACGCCGTCGATTTGCTGATCGAGCCGGAAGCGTCCCCGCAGGTCTGCCCGCACTTCCTCGCCAGGCACTTCACGATCCCGATGCGCACCGGGTCGCCCAGCGCGTGCAGCACGCTGGCCAGTTTCAGGTCTTTGACTTTGGGATGAGACAGTTCACGCATGGTCGCTTGACATTGTACGCCGCGTGGGCCTATCCTTCCAATGTTCGACAATACCGAACAATGGAACAAACGCTTGAAACCGACTGTGGCAGGTGCGAAACACAAACAAAATGGAGAACGTCATGTCAGTCATTACGAAAAAGCTATCGGGCAAGGTCGCGGTCGTCACGGGCGCGAGCAAGGGCATCGGGGCCGAAATCGCCCGCCGACTTGGGGCCGAGGGGGCTTCGGTGGTGGTGAACTATGCGTCGAGCCGGTCGGGCGCGGACAAGGTCGTCGCCGACATCCAGGGCGCCGGCGGGAAGGCCGTGGCCGTGCAGGGGGACGTGTCGAAGGAAGCCGACGTCGCAAGGCTCTTCGCCGAGACGAAGGAGCGGTTCGGCCGGCTGGACGTGCTCGTCAACAACGCCGGCGTTTACGCCTTCGGCCCGCTCGAATCGGTCACGGTCGAAGAATACCACCGCCAGTTCGGCTTGAACGTGCTCGGCCTGCTTCTGGCGACCAAAGAGGCCGCCAAATACTTCGGCGAGACCGGCGGCAGCGTGATCAACATCGGCTCGGTGGTCGGCAAGGCGGCGATTCCCAACAGCAGCATCTACAGCGCCACCAAGGCCGCCGTCGATTCGTTCACCCGCACGCTCAGCGTCGAACTCGGCCCGAAGAAGATTCGCGTCAACTCGCTCAACCCCGGCATGGTCGAAACCGAAGGCACCACCTCGGCCGGCGTCACGCACAAGGACCACGACTTCCGCAAGTTCGTCGAGCAGACAACGCCGCTGGGCCGCATCGGCTTCGTCGATGACATCGCGCCGGTCGCCGTCTTCCTCGCGTCGGACGACGCCAGGTGGATCACCGGCGAAACCCTCCACGTCTCCGGCGGCAACCGTGGGTAGTCACACTTCGGTCATTCATTTTTCAAAGGATAACGCAATGGGAAAGTTGAATAATAAAGTCGCAGTCATCACCGGTGGCAGCAGCGGCATCGGCCTCGCCACCGCCAAGCTGTTCGTCGCCGAGGGAGCCTACGTCTTCATCACCGGCAGACGGCAGGCAGAGCTTGAAAAGGCGAAGACGCTGATCGGAAAGAACGTCACCACCGTATCGGGCGATGTGACAATCCTTTCGGACATCGACCGGCTTGCCGGCGTCGTCCGCGAAACGAGAGGCCATGCGGACATCATCTTCGCCAACGCCGGCATGGGACAATTCCATGCCCTGGGTCAAATCACCATCGCCGACTACGACTCGGTCATCAATCTGAATCTTCGAGGCGTTCTGTTCACGGTTCAGTCAATGTTGCCGCTGTTGCGTGACCGCGCGTCGATCATCCTCAACGGATCGATCGCAGGCTCAAAAGGGTTTCCAGGCTTCACGCTCTACGGCGCTGCGAAGGCAGCCGTTCGCTCTTTCGCGCGAACATGGACAGTCGAACTGAAAGATCGCGGCATTCGAACCAACGTCCTGAGTCCCGGCCCCGTCAAAACGCCTCCCGTTGAGGCCGCCCCCAAAGAAGTTGTTGATGGTTTCGTATCCGGCGTTCCGCTCGGGCGGATTGGATCGCCCGAAGAGATCGCCGCCGCGGCGGTCTTCCTCGCCTCCGACGAATCGAGCTACATCACCGGCATCGAACTCTTCGCCGATGGCGGGTTGGCACAGGTCTGACCAAGGTTATCTTCCATGCCCACACTCTTTGATTCGATCACCCTCGGCACGCTGACGTTGCCCAATCGCGTCATCATGGCCCCGCTTACGCGTAACCGCTCGGCCGGCGATGGGCGTGTTCCGACAACGCAGATGCGCGATTACTACGTTCAACGCGCATCCGCCGGATTGATCATCTCCGAAGCGACCTCTGTTTCTCCGCAGGGTGTCGGCTACCCGCACACGCCGGGAATCTGGTCAGATGAACAGGTCGAGGGTTGGCGCGCGATTGTCGATGGCGTCCACGCGGCGGGCGGACGCATGGTCTCGCAACTCTGGCATGTCGGCCGAATGTCCGATCCCGTCTATCACAACGGCAAGCCGCCGGTTGCTCCCAGTGCCGTCACACCCGAAGGAACGGTGAGCCTGCTCCGGCCCGTTCGGCCATTCGTGACGCCGCGTGCGCTGGAGACGGATGAAGTCATCGCCGTAGTCGAAGACTTCCGAACGGCTGCTCAAAACGCAAAACTTGCAGGATTCGACGGCGTGGAACTGCACGGAGCAAATGGCTATCTCCTGGATCAATTCCTTCAGGACGGCACAAATAAGCGAACCGATCGTTACGGCGGATCGATCGAAAACCGCGCGCGATTGATGCTCGAAGTGACCGACGCCGTCGCATCGGTATTCGGATCGGGCCGGGTCGGTGTCCACCTCGCGCCACGCGGCGATGCGCACGACATGGGCGACAGCAATCCCGCAGAGACATTCGGCTACCTGGTTCGCCAACTCGATCGTCGGAAGATCGCGTTCATCTGCGTTCGTGAATCGACGGTCGGGCATCGCTATGGCGCGGCGCTCAGGAAGGCATTCGGCGGAGCATTCATCGCCAACGAGGGATACACACTTGAAAGCGCCGAGGCAGCTCTCGCCGCCGGCGAAGCCGACGCCGTCGCCTTCGGAAAACTTTTCATTTCCAACCCTGATTTGCCGCGACGATTCGCGCAACGTGCCCCGCTGAATCAATGGAACGCCGAAGCGTTCTATTCACAGGGCGATGCGGGCTACACCGACTACCCGGCGCTGGCGCCCGAAGTCGGTTGAAAACTCTTACTTTTTTGGAGAACACGATGGGAAAGCTCGATTCAAAAGTCGCATTGATCACCGGTGGCAGCAGCGGCATCGGCCTCGCCACCGCCAAGCTGTTCGTCGCCGAGGGAGCCTACGTCTTCATCACCGGCAGACGAGCGGACGAATTGGAAAAGGCCAGGCAGCAGATCGGCAGGAACGTGACCACGGTGCAAGGCGACGTGTCGAAACTGGACGATCTCGACCGCCTCTACGAGACGATCGCAGCCGAAAAGGGAAAGCTCGACGTGGTCGTCGCCAACGCGGCATATGTGCAGTTGGCGACCCTCGCCAACGTCACGCCGGAGCACTTTGACAAGACGTTCAACGTCAACGCCCGCGGCACGTTCTTCACCGTCCAGAAGTCGCTTCCGCTTCTCAACGATGGCGGAGCGATTGTCCTGGTGTCCTCCGTTGCCCACTTGATTGGCCCGCCGGAATACACCGTTTACTCCGCGACGAAAGCCGCGATGCGGTCCTTCGCGCGCAGTTGGGCGTCGGACCTCAGAACGCGGCAGATTCGCGTGAACAGCCTCAGCCCAGGACCGGTCGAAACTCCGATCCTGGAGGTTGTGTACGGCGACAAGTCGCAGGACGCCCGCGAGGCCTTCGCAAAAGGTGTCCCGCTCGGTCGAATTGGACGTGCCGAGGAAATCGCCGCGGGCGTCCTCTTCCTGGCGTCAAGCGACAGCGGCTTCAGCACCGGAATCGACCTGGTCGCGGACGGCGGACTGACGCAGTTCTGATTCCCCCGGCCCGGTTCCGCAGTAGTCGGACTACGCTAATCCGGGGGGTTGAGAACCTTCGTTTCGACCGATCTTCCCAAAATTATCGCTTCAGCAACCCACCGATTTAGAGTGGTCGGACTACTACTTGCTACTTGCTATCTCGATATCCGGCAGCTTCCACGTCTTGTCGTACAGCGGCTGGAGCGGGCCGTAGAAACGGAAGATCGGGAACCAGCCCTTGCCGGGCACGGTTTGAATCCAGTTCTTCTCCTGGCCCGGCGGCATCGTCGGGCCGAAGTAGATGTCGACGGAACCGTCTGCGTTGGTCTTCGGATTGCCGTACATGCTGACCGAGGGGAACTTCTGATCGTTCTGCAGCTCGCTGCGGCTGAGCGCGTCATAGACCAGCACCGACCAGAAATCCTTGGCCGGCACGTTGGCGGGCACATGCAGCTTGTAGTTCTTCGCGCCGTCGAGGAACTGGCCGGCGGCGTCCTTGTAGGTCCACAGGTAGTACGACCCGACGCCGACGTTCTTCGACATCATCGCCGGCGAGTTGCCCACCGCCATGTAGTACGCGTACGCGCGGCGGTCCACCTCCAGCACGCCGTCCTTCATAAAGTCGTACTGCGCGTCGCCGACGTACTGCCACTGGCGGTCGTCGTAGTAGTACGTGCCGCGGTCGGTCGAGGCGAAGCTGTTCGTCCGGGCCATCGCCGCGGCGGCGCGGGCGGCGTCGGACAGCAGCGCCCTGTCCTTCGCGCTCGGGTTGAACGGCTTGCCGTGCTCGATGCCGATCGACTGCATGTAGAAGCGTTCGAGCGGCGTGAAGACGTCGGCCGGCTCCTCGTTCACGAGCTGCGACAACTGCTCGAAGAACGTGATGTCGTCCGAGTGGATCGTGTCGATCGGCTGGCCCGAGCCGTTGAGGAACTCCATCTTCGGCGGGCTGCCGGCCTTGGCCAGCGGGTAGACCTTGATCTGCTTCATCAACCCGACGGCTTGATCGGTCTTGCCGTCCACGAGGAACCCGCGCACGAAGTAGCAGGCGCTGTACGTGGGGGATTTGACGACGAAGTACCCTTCGGGAACCTCCCCTTTGTAGCCCGGCGGCACGAAGAGGTACTTCCCGCCGGCGCCCTTGTCCGGGCCCGGCGGCCCGATGTCGACGAGGTTGCGCTGAAGGGTGTCCATCGCCGCGCCGAGCATCTTGGGCGGCACCTCGACCACGGTCGCGCCGTCGCCCTTGAGGTCGAGAAAGCCCATCCCGTACACCGTCTCGGTGTTGGCGGTCAGGACGAGCGTTTTGGCGTCCATGAGCTGTTCCCAGATGACGACCTGGTTCGAGCCCTTGGCGCCGAAGTCGCGCAGGCCGCGGCGCGATTCGATGATCGCGACGGCCGGGATGTCTTGCAGATAGACTTCGATCGCGCGGTTGAACTTCAGTTGATCGTGCAGCGCCGCCGCCGACTCGGGCGTCGGGTACCCGCCCTTGAACGCGAAGTCGCCGAAGCGGGTTTTGACGGTTTCGGTGCCGATCCAGCCGTGGGGGTCGGCGCCGGCCTTCGGAGTGGACGATACAGACGATGAGCAGCCGGCCGCCGCAAGACATATCCCGGCCGCAAAAAGTGTCTGAAATACACGCATCATTAGGGTTCCTTTCGTGAACTTCCGTTGTTTTGATTCATCCATCCCCGACAACCCGCGGGCCTCCATTTTCAGGGGGCATTATTGCCGCTTGACCGCTTTCCCGCCATGTAGCTCGTGATGAGGCAGCGATACGACGGCAGGTGATTCGAGAACAGCGCGCCGAGGCCCTCGATGTCGTTGCGCCAGTCGCGGTGCAGTTCGCAGGCGATGCCGAACCAGCTCATGAGCTGACAGCCGGCGGCGGACATCCGCGCCCAGGCGGCGTCGCGCGTCGTCTTGTTGAACGTGCCCGACGCATCGGTGGCGATGAACACCTCGTATCCCTCCTCGCGCGCCGAGAGCGCGGGGAACGCGACGCAGACTTCGGTGACGATCCCCGCGATGAGCAGTTGCTTCTTCCCCGTCGCCTTGACCGCCTTCACGAAGTCCTCGTTGTCCCACGCGTTGATGTTCCCCGGCCGCGCGATGTACGGGGCATCGGGGAACAGCGCCTTCAGTTCCGGCACCAGCGGGCCGTTGGGCCCGTCCTCGAAACTCGTCGTGAGAATCGTCGGCAGCTTGAAATACTTCGCCGCGTCCGCCAGCGCCAGCACGTTGTTCTTGAAATCGTCCGGCGAGAAATCCTGCACGCAGTTCGTCAGGCCGGACTGATGATCCACCAGCAACACCGCGACATTGTTCTTGTCCAGACGGTTGTACTTGAAGGAACTCATGCGTGGTCACTCCATAAACTGACAGGATATCGAATGAAGCGGCGGATCGACACGACTGCACGACTACACGACTGTTCAATCCACCTTGAGGCGCAGCGAGCGGAATTCGATCTTGCTCTTGGGATCGTGGCATTGGAAAGCGATGTGGCCGCCGCCCAGACGGGTTTTGGAATCTTCCTTTTCGGTGTATTCGTTGACGACTTTGCCATTGAGTTTGATGGTGACGGTTCGGTCCTTGACGATGATGTGGTAGTCGTACCACTGACCGTCTTTGACGGGGGATTTGTCGAGGTTTTTGTAGTTATAGACGCTGCCGGTTTTCTTGGGGTCGCCGTAGGAGTCGGAGCAGATCTGGCATTCGTAACCGGTGTCAGTGGGCCAGCCGGTCTGGAACTTGGCATGGATGTAGATGCCTGCGTTGCTCTTTTCGTGCTGCTTGACCTGGGCGCGGAACTCGAAGTTTTTGAGGACGCCCTTGTTCTCGCCGCCCATGTAATAGAGATGGCTGCGCTGGCCGGAGGTGACGATGGCGCCATCGATGATCTTCCAGGAGTCGGGATTCTCGTTGGGCTTCCAGTCGCCGAGTTTTTCGCCATCGAACAGGAGGACGAAGCCCTCCTTCTTTTCCTCGGCGGTGAGCGTGTTGGGCTTGGCATCCTCGGCGAAGGCGGGAGCGGCGAGGAACAGAAAAACGAACGGGACGAGCAGATGGCGCATGGTGGATCCTTTCTTGGTGGAGGTGCCATGATAGCGTTCGCATGTGGATTGGGAAGGTGAGTACAATTCCGATCTTCACAGGGGGCGTGCCCATCTTTTGTGGCGGGGCTTAGGCTGCCACAAAAGATGGGCACGCCCTTCACAGGCAAGGCGCCGGTGGTTTGAGTGGTGAAACGCACACGCTGCAATCGCCGGGGCGTTTGCGGCGTTGATGGATGGATGTTCGCAAGAGGAACCTGCATGTTGAATCATTTATTGACTCTTGGGGCTGGCGGGGCGCACGATACTTCGCTGATCTCGATCGTGGCGGTCGGGTTCGCGTTTGCGTTTGTGTTCGGCATCATCGCCAATCGTCTGCGTCTGCCGCCGCTGGTGGGATACCTGGTGGCGGGCATCGTGCTGGCCCGGTACACGCCGGGGTTCCACGCCGACGAGGCGCTGGCCGACCAGCTCGCGGAGATCGGCGTGATGCTCCTGATGTTCGGCGTCGGGCTGCACTTCTCCATCGCGGATCTCATGGCCGTGCGAAACATCGCCATCCCCGGCGCCATCGGCCAGATCGCGCTCGCCACCGCGATGGGCGCACTCCTGGCCGTCGCGTTCGGCCTGGGCTGGGGCGAGGGCTTCATCCTCGGCCTGAGCCTCTCGGTCGCCAGCACCGTCGTCCTCCTCAAGGCGCTTGAAGAACGAAACGCCATCGCCACCACCAACGGCCGCATCGCCGTCGGCTGGCTCGTCGTCGAAGACCTGGTCATGGTGCTCGCCCTCGTCCTTCTTCCCTCGCTCGCCCCCGCGCTGGGCGGCAAGGCGCCCGCCGGAGGCGAGGATGGCAACCTGCTCATCACGCTTGCCGTCACGCTCGTCAAGGTCACCATCTTCATCGCCACGGCCCTCACGTTCGGCCCTCGCTTCCTCCCCTGGATGCTCCGCCAGGTCGCCCGCACCGGGTCGCGCGAACTGTTCACCCTCTCCGTTCTCGCCGCCGCCTTGGGCATCGCTTTCGGCGCGACCCTCCTCTTCGGCATCTCCCTCGCCCTGGGCGCCTTCTTCGCCGGCATGGTCCTCCACGAATCGGAACTGAGCCACAAGGCCGCCGAAAACTCCCTGCCGCTCCAGGACGCCTTCAGCGTGCTCTTCTTCGTCGCCGTGGGCATGAAGTTTGACCCGGCCATCATCCTCCAGCATCCCGTCATGGTCACCGCCGTCGTCCTGCTCATCACCATCGGCAAGTCGCTGGTCGCGCTGCTCATCGTCCTGATCCTGCGCTTTCCCCTTTCCACGGGGCTGACCGTCTCGGCGGCGCTGGCGCAGATCGGCGAGTTCTCCTTCATCCTGGCCGGACTCGGCAACTTCTATGAAATATCCAAGCCCGGCGACACGACGGTGCTGAGCCTGGTCCTCGCCGGCGCGATCATCTCCATCACGCTCAACCCCGCCATCTTCATGCTGACGGCCCGCTTGGGCGCGTGGGCCGCCGCCCATCCGAAACTGGGGCCGTGGCTCGAAACCGGACGCACCGCGCAGATCGCCCGCCTCGAAACAGAAATGGATGCGGCCCGCAAAAAAGCCGAGGAAAAAGCCGCGGCACACAAGACCTTCACCCCCGAAGAACTGGTCGAACAATTCCCGCTCTTCGCCGGCCTGCTGCCCGAACAGCGCGAGGTGCTGCTGCTGCACTTCGAGCCTCACACCGCCAAGCCGGGCGACCGCATCATCCGCACCGGCGATGAGGCGGACAAGATTTACTTCATCAGCGAAGGCGAAGTGGAGGTCTCCGTTGCAGGCCGAAGAATCAAACTCGGCCCCGGCAGCTACTTCGGCGAGATGGCGCTGATCAGCGGCCAGCCGCGCTCGGCGGATGTGACCGCGATGGACTACAGCCGCTTCGCCACGCTCAGCCGAACCGATTTTCAAAAATTCGTCAGGCGATATCCCGACATGCGCGAAGCCATGACCAGGATGGCCACCGAGCGCGCCGAGATGAACCGCAAGGCGGACGACGCCAAGGAAACCGCGGCGATGCCGGAGTGAAGGGGACGCATGTGATCCAGGGTCGATGGGATTCCCGAATAACCTCACGCCCAAACCGCTTGCGGCGTAGCAATCCCCTGGTCCACGATACATCGGGAGTTATTCAATAATCCCAACGGCGCCACGCGCAGCGAGGACGCTGCGCGTCTGCATCTTCATAGCCGCAGCGTCCTCGCTGCGCGTCCTCCGCGTCCTTCACATCACCTGTTTGCGACGAACCGCCCCCAACATATGATGTTCGGCATGGGGGACGACAATCCGATTTGACGCGCGTGCGTCAAGAAGCTGCTTCAGCCAGAACCGCCAAGTTTTTTCGTAAAAGCAGCGTCCTGTGCCGCGCGGGAGGAACTGGAAGCCATGTCGTCTGCTTTGACCCGCCTGCGCCAATCCGCGCCGGTTGAGATTCGACCTGTCGTGCTGACCGCCGCGGAAGCCGCAGCCCGGGAAACTGACATGAAGAAGGCTTCGCTCATTGGCGGAATCGCCGCGGAACGCGGCAACCTTGGGCCGCTGTTTGAAGCCAACGTCTGGTACGACCGCAATGTTTATTACCGGCTCGGTTCGCGCCAGCCGACTGTGCTTCGCATGTCAAAGCCCGTCAATGGTTCGGCCATCTACATTCGCGGCGGACGCAATGCCTGTAAAGCGTTTGAACTCATCCTCAACGGCGTGCATCGGATCAAAGTAGATGTCATTCCCGCCTTTGGCGCCGCGATGATCCCGCTGCCCAAAGATATCGAGATTTATCAACTGGCCTTCGAAGTGCCCCAGGTCCACCGCGAGATATATCCACGGCAAATTCTACTGGTGGAATAGTAAGAGCCGGATGCTGAGCATCAATGGCGAGAAATGAGGATCCGATTGATGGCACTGACAGGTTCTGCTGCCAGTGTTTGGACTGACGGTGGCTGATGGATTGTGTGTATATCGGCAGACTGTTGACAACAGAGCCTGCCAGTGCCATCAACCGTGCATCCTATTCACGCGACAGGTAAACAGTGGGCGAGTTGTCATATCCGCGCAGGATCGTCCATCCGCTGGGGCATTGGGCGGCGATGGTCGCCCGGCAACCGAGTTGTTTCTCGATGGTGCCTGCAATCTGCCGGAGCGACATGCCGTCGCGCTCGAGGGTCACCATTGCGTTGTCCATGTCGTAGGCGGCGATCAGAAACGAAGTCGCGGCCATCAGGTCATCGAGACGGTGTTGCCCCGCTTCAAGTGACAACGGCGAATCGGCGTCATCCATCCTGGAGCCCCAATGATCGGCCGCCAGAACCATCGCGGCCAGAATCAGGATGCGAATCGCCGTCATTGTGAGACGGGACCGCCAGTTGGTGTCCATGGTCGCGGCGATGATCAAGGCGATCGCTGTTGCCGCAACCGCCAGGCCGAAGAAGGGGACAGGCGTGATGATCAACATCACGCCCACCAAAATAGTCGTGATGAGGGTCATGAGAGATCGGCCTGTCGTGGCGTTCATGCGCATCAATCCTTCGCTTGCGTCGTTTGCTGATGCACTTAATGTCTGATCACGATGACGCCCGCGCGATTGCTCGTTAGTTGCTCATAGGTCGCGGTCCCTTCCACGGAAAAGCTGATGCCCTCCCATGCCAGATGGGAGAGCGCATCCTCCGGCACGATCGTTTCACCCGACACAAATGACTTAAACGAAAACCGCCCCGGCAGCCATCCGAGGGCGCGCTTTTCACTCTCACGATCGGGAAAGCGGATGCGGACCATGTTGATATTTTAGCAACGGATGGCGGGCGAACAATCACCCTTTTGCTCACTTCACTTCCGGCAGCACCACCATCGCAACCTTCAGAATCCTCGACCGGTGCCGCAATTGGTTCTCCTCAACCCGGCGGATGTCTTCCACGTTCCATTTCCTCCGCACGAATGGCGAGCATCAACGGGCGGTTGAGCGACAAGCCTTCCACGAGTGCGCGACCGGTTGGGGTCAGTCCGACGATCCGTGGGCCTTCCCATCGGAAGTGGTCATGCCATCGATCTTGGCGAGGATCGAAGATTCGCACAAGCGTCTGCGTTTTGGGGTCCCGCAGGAGTTGTCTTGCGCCTTTGCGCAGAGAGCAGGAGACGCACGCAAGGGCGAGGTTATCGGGATGCTCATCGCCACCGGCTGATTCGGGGGTGATGTGGTCGATGTGGAACGCCGCTTCCTGGCCCGCCTGTGACAGGCCGCAGTATTCGCATCGATCGCCGGCTCGTTGAACGACCAGCCGCCGAAGTGTCCCCGAAATCGCACTCATTCACCTGCCGCTCCATTTCCGATGCGCTCGGAGCGAAGTTTCAGCAGTGACAGCAGTTCGGCAAGGTTGACCAGTCCCTCGGCTTCCTGCCGCTCGTCGTCGGTCAGAGTTTGCCCGCGATCCTGTCGATCGAGCAAGGCATCAAGCCGATGCCGCACTCCTATCGGGAGATGAAAACGCGCGAGGTCGTCGGGAAGTTCAACCACGATTTGCAGGGCGTGGGGCATGATGGATGAATTATAGCGGGTAGGAATGAGAACTCATCAATCCCGTCGAAATCAACGGGATTAAAACCCCGATCGGGGTTGATCAATTCCGTTTTCGCCCCTTGCCGTTCACTTTCTCATCCAGATCGCTGAACTGCACGATGTGAACCAGCGCGATCGTGCGCCAGTGTTTCGCGATTCGGTGTCCTTCATCATCCGTCGAAAAGGCCGTGGGCAGCACGGCGCTGCTCAGGCCCACGATCAGCATGCCCGGCTGCCGGACATCGAGCCGCGTGCCGTCCGACAAGTGGATGCGGAATGGCTTGAAGGGTTGATCCTCGATTCGGTTGATGAGGTCGGCGGCTCGCATCAGGTTCCTTTCCAAGTCGTTGGATTCTAGCCGTGAAACCGTGCTCGATCACGGAGAAGCGCTCGTGATCGGAGATTCCTTCATCTCGGGCGCGTCCGCGACGTGTTACGTCGCGGCTGGGCGATCCATCACTTCACCCCCGGCAGCGTCACCGTCGCCACCTTCAGAATGCCCGGATACTTCTGCAACCCGCTGATCAGCGCCTGCGGCGCTTCGCCGTCGATCTTCAGCAGCATGAGAGCGGTGTTTCCGCGCCGGCTGATGGTCATGTCGGCGATGTTGGCTTTCGCTTCGCCGAACTCGGTGCCGACGGTGCCGATCATGCCCGGGCGATCTTCGTTTTGGATCAGGACCATCGATCCTGCGGGGATCATGTCCATGTGGTAGCCGTTGATCTCGACGACGCGCGGGCGCAGGTCGTTATAGACGCGGCCGACGATGCGGCGGACCTCGTCGCCGGGGAGCGTGTTGTCGTCGGTGGAGCCGATGGGGCCTTGCACGGTGATGGTCAAGCGGGTGCCCAGGGTGTCGTCATCGGTCTTGGTGGTTCGCAGGGCGATGCCGCGTTGGGCGGCGACGTGGCTGGCGCTGATGACATTGATGGGCACGTCCATGTGCCGCTTGAGCAGGCCGACGAGGGCGGTGCGCTCGATGGTGCCCGCGGCGGGGGCGAGGCTCGAGCCGTTGAGCTCGACGGTGATCGAGGCGATGCCGCGGGTGATCATCGGGCTGACCAGTTCCGCCATGCGGCCGGCGAGATCGACGTAGGCGTTTTGCAGCGGATCGAGATCGACGCGCATGCCGCCGGCGTTGACGGCGCCGATGATGCCTTCGCCGCGCAGGTAGATCATGAGCTGATCGGCGGCGGCGATGCTCACCGCCTCCTGGCCTTCCTTGGTGCTGGCGCCCAGGTGGGGCGTGGTGAGAATCTTCGGATGATTGCGAAGCTTGCTGTCCTCGGCGAGCGGTTCCTTGGTGAAGACGTCCAAGGCTGCGCCGCCGCATTTTTTGCTTTCGATGGCGGGGATGACGGCCTCTTCATCGATGACGCCGCCGCGTGCCGCGTTGACCACGAGCACGCCGTCGCGGCAGAGCTTGAAGGTCTCGCCGTTGAGCATGGAGCGCGTCTGATCGTTGAGCGGCACATGGAACGTGAGAATGTCGGCGTGGGGTAGAAGAGCGGTGAAGTCGGTGAACATGCGTGCCTTGCCGTCGAGCAGGGTGGGCACGTTGATCATGGGGTCGTAGCCGACGATGTTCATGCCGAAGGCCAGGGCCCGCTCGGCGACGGTCTTGCCGATGCGGCCGAAGCCGATGACGCCCAGCGTCTTCCCGTGCAACTGGCGGCCGATGAGCTTGCGGTCGAACTTGCCTTCGCACATGCCCTTGTAGGCCGGGCCGATGTTGCGGGCCAGGGCCATGATGAGCGTGAAGGCGTGCTCGGCGGTGCTGATGGTCGAGGCGTCGGCGGAGTTCATCACGAGGATGCCCTGCGCGGTGGCGGCATTGAGGTCGATGTTATCGACTCCGACCCCTGCGCGGGCGATGACGCGCAGCCTGCTGCCGCCGGGCTGCCTGGCGGCGGCTTCGAGCATTTTCGCGGTGACTTTGATGCCCGAGCGCACGATCATGCCGTCGGCCTCCGCGATGATCGCGGCGAACTGTTCTTCGGTCTCCTCCTTGCTCTTGGGGCGATGCACAAGCTCGACATCGGGCTGGTTCCTGATGAAGTCGAGACCTTCCTGGGCGAAGTCATCGGCGACGAGAAGGCGGAAGGTTTGGGTGGCGGTTTTCATGGGGTTGGTAAGGGTGGCGGTGGGCATGGGAGTGAATTTCTGTGGTGAAGTTTAGGGGAGATTCAGGAGGGACGAAAGCCCACGCACTCCTGTGCGTGGGAAAAACCCACCCACGGGAGTGGGTGGGCTTTAGAGTGTTTCTGAAAATCAGTATGCCGCAGCGTTTGATGGGACTTCAACATGCTCCCGCTCCGCCGTCTCGCGCACGACGTTCAGCAACGGGTCGTCGATCTCGATGGTGGTCTTCATATCGAAAGAGTAAGAGCGGGATGCCGGGAGTCAAGTTCATTGAGGCGGGGCCGGGGGCGAGCCGCGACGTGACACGTCGCGGACGTGTATGGCCAGGAAGGAGGAAAAGTCGCGCGGTGATGGACGACCTCGAAAACGCCTGGACGCCGCCGCTGATCGATCGCGTGACGGAGGCCACCGCGCTGAATCGCGCCCCTTCAGGCTGTTCACGTCCGCGACGTGTCACGTCGCGGCTCGGACAAGGCCAGGATCGTCTGCAACCGCTGCTCCATTGACGTGCCCAGGGAGTACCGGTGATGGCGTGGAAACTTCTCGATGCGCTGCGTCAGGTAAAGCGCAAAATCGTAGAAGTCCGAAATGACTTTCAGTTCCTCAGTGGCCATGGGATCGTTTGTGTGCCGCGCAAGGCTCTTGTTCAAAATTTTTCTTCAAGGCAAAGGGTAAAAAGGCAAAGTGCAAAGGGTAATTACGGAAGTCCAGGCGAGGCGACCGAAACACAGACGCGGAACCCGATGCTGTCGTACCGGCTGTCGGGCGTGTGCCAGTCGCGGATGGCCGCGCGGAGGAAGCCCGGGATGAAGTCCCACGAACCGCCGCGCAGCACGCGAGCCGTGCCATTGGCTGGTCCTGTCGGGTCCGTCACCGGGCCGTTGGGGTAGTTGCCGTACCAGTCGGCGCACCACTCCCACACGTTCCCGTGCATGTCGTGCAGGCCCCATGCGTTGGGCTTCTTCAGCGAGCCCACCGGGATGGTCTTCCCGTGGTCCACCCCCTTGACACCGTTGCCGTAGATGTAGTTCCCGTTATAGTTCGCCTCCGCGGTGCTGATGGTGTGGCCGAAGGAGAACGGCGTCGTCGTCCCCCCACGGCAGGCGTATTCCCACTGGGCCTCCGTCGGCAGGCGGACATCAAGACCGGTTCTTTCCGACAGCTTCTTACAGAACGCCACCGCGTCGTGCCAAGTCACGTTCTCCACCGGCAGATCGTCGCTGCCCTTGAAATAACTGGGGTTCTGGCCGGTTATCGCCTTGTACTGCCCCTGAGTGACTTCATAAACCCCCATGTAGAACGGCTTGCTGATCTTCACGCGATGCTGGGTTTCATCGCTGTCGCGCCCCGCTTCGTTCGCCGGGCTGCCCATGAGAAAATCGCCCGCTTCGATGCG
>CAZYPK010000046.1:0-31599 GCA_964649195.1 uncultured Phycisphaeraceae bacterium | reverse complement strand
CTTCAATTTGCATTTTGCATTTTGCAATTTGCAATGGCTATTGGCCATTTTCCTCCCTTCAGCCTTCAGCCTTCAGCATTCAGCCTCCGTGCCTCCGTGCCTCCGTGCCTCCGTGCCTTCGTGCCTTCTCCTCTTCCAACTCGGAACTCGGAACTCGGAACACGTAACTTGCCTTCCGTCCGGCGAGGCCGATACAATGAAAAACCGCGTCGTGAGCGCTGGTTGACGTGGTCGATTCCTTGAGGAAGGTGCGGGTCCGCGATCTGGTTCGATGAGCAACATTCACCCAACAGCCGTGGTCGAGCCGGGCGCTCAGGTCGCTGATGACGCGATCATCGGCCCTTTCTGTTTTGTGGGTCGCCATGCCAAGATCGGCACGGGCACGCGGCTGATCAGCCATGTGTCGGTGCTTGGCCGCACGACCATCGGCCAACACAACGTCTTCTGGCCGCAATCGACCATCGGCGCCGACCCGCAGGATCTCAAGTTCACCGGTGAGGATGTCTTCCTCGACATCGGCGACCACAACGACATCCGCGAAAACGTCACCATCCATCTGGGCACCGGCAACGGCGGCGGCGTCACCCGCGTCGGGTCGGACAACATGCTCATGGTCGGCGTTCACATCGCCCATGACTGCTCCATCGGCAACCACTGCCTGCTGGCCAACAACGTCCTGCTCGCCGGCCATGTGCATGTGCAGGATCACGCCAACCTCGGCGGCGCCGCCGCGGTCCATCACTACTGCACCATCGGCAGCTACTGTTACGTCGGCGGCATGACGCCTGTCTCCAAGGATGTGCCGCCCTTTGTCATCTACGAAGGCGACCCGGCCCGCGAACGCGCCATCAACTCCATCGGCCTGGATCGCCACGGCTTCCCCGCCGCCACCATCAAGCGGCTGAAGGATTGCTTCAAACGGCTTTTCCGCGCCGACCGAATCACGCAGGTGCCCGCCTCCAATCGCCGCCGGTGGTATGCCTTCAAGAGCTGGTTCGGCAGCGATGAAAAGGCCAGCGAGGGCGGCGTGGAAAAGGGCAACCTGCTTTCCTTCGGCGATCGCCTGGCGGCCATCGAAGCCGACTACGCCGATGACAAGGCGGTGCTTCAACTGTGCATTTTCCTTCGCAACCGTTCGGTCGGTTTGTCCGGGCGGTATCGTGAATCGCTTCGCAAGGATGACCGCCGAAAGCGAGGCGTGGCGGCGCTGAACGATGCCGCCGGCAGCAGCGGGCCGGAGCAGATTCACCCGATGCCGGTGGCCCCGGATGTGCCCGCCCCTGCGGAGGCGACGCCGACTCAGGCGTGACCGGCAGGGAAGCCGGGATAAAAGAGCCGCGACTCAACGAGTCGCGGACGTGCCCGGGCTGAAGGAGGGAAAATCGCGCGGCTGTAAGCGACCTCGAAAACCGTGGGAAAGGAGACAGGAGACAAAGGCCGTCGATCAACCGCGCCGCGTTGCGCCACGCAGCGCCACCAGGGCCGTTTAATTCCTGGTTGAGGTGCGGTCTGAAATCACAAATCGCAATCACCAAATCTCAAACAAGCTCCAATTCCAAAGAAAAAAAGCGGAAATCATGCGCGATCCGAATTCCTTGTTTTTTCCATTTCCGTGTTTTGGTGCTTGTTTGGAACTTGAGCTTTGTCATTTGGAGTTTCCCAACGAAGACGGTTCGGAGAACCAAACGCCCCTCCCGCAACCCGTGGCGCCGGTCCGCCGTGTCGTCCGCGAAGCGTTATACTTTTCCTTCTTTTGAAGCATCGGACCGATACGGTCCGGCTCGCCTAATACGAACAGGGACCTTCATGACCGCCTTCGCCGCTGATCCTGCTTCTGATTCGACCGTTCGCCGCGTCCATCGCATCGAAGTACACGTGAAGCCCGGCCAGCCTGATCCCGTCGCGGCGCAGTACCTCGATGATCTTCGCAAACGCTTCGGCGGCGCGGCCGGCCTCGCCGCCGCCGCGATCTATCTCATTGAATCACCCCTGGGCGATGGCGCGATCGACCGCGTGGCCCACGAACTGCTTGCCGACCCGATCACCCAGCAGGCCATCGTCGGCATCACGCCTGTTGCGGAAGGGCAATCGCTCATCGAGGTCCATTACCTGCCCGGCGTGATGGACCCGGTCGCCCAGTCCGCGCGCGAAGCCATTATCGAAATGATGCCCGGCCCCCGGAAGCTGGCGATCGATGACATCGAAATCCGCACCGGCTGGCGCTTCGACCTGTCCAATGTCAACGCAACCGGCGGGCAGCTCGTGCAGTTCGCCCGGCAGCAGATGGGCAACACGGTGGTGCAGGAGATTCACACGACTCCGTTTCACCCCGGCGAATTTCCGCACGGCCATCCATACGAAATGCGCGTGACGCAGGTGATGATCCGCGATCTGGATGATGCCGGCCTGATGAGGATGTCGCGCGAGGCCCATCTCTTTTTGAGCCTTGATGAGATGCGGGCGGTGCGCGATCACTACCGCACGCAGGGCCGTGAGCCCAACGATATCGAACTGGAAACCCTGGCGCAGACCTGGAGCGAACACTGCGTCCACAAAACCCTCAAAGCCACCATCCGCTACAAGGAGCCGCAAAGCCCATCCACTCCCGTGCCTGGGTCCCTCGACTTCATCAACCGCCCCGGCCACGAGGTCAATCCCGACGGCTCCATCACCATTCACAACCTGCTCAAAAGCACCATCGCCGCCGCCACGAAAAAACTGACGCAAGGCGATGGCGAAAATCCTCCCGTCGTCGATTGGTGCGTCAGCGTGTTCGTCGATAACGCGGGCATCATCAAGTTCGATGATGTCGATGCCGTCTGCATCAAGGTCGAAACGCACAACCACCCCAGCGCCATCGAACCCTACGGCGGCGCGGCCACCGGCATCGGCGGCTGCATCCGCGATGTCATGGGCACCGGCCTGGCGGCAAGACCGATCGCCAACATGGATGTGTTCTGTGTCGCTGATCCGGGATGGAGTTCCGAGTTCAAAGTTCCGAGTTCCGAGTTGAAAGACAACGAACCCGATCTCGGTTCCCCCAACTCAGAACTCGGAACTCAGAACTCAGAACTTCCTCCCTCCAACTCAGAACTCGGAACTCGGAACTCGGAACTTACCCTCCCCCGCGGCATCATCCATCCCAAGCGGATCCTCCAGCGCGTCGTCGCCGGTGTGCGCGACTATGGCAATCGCATGGGCATTCCCACGGTCAATGGGGCCGTCTGGTTTCATGAGGATTACCTGGGCAATCCGCTGGTCTTTGCGGGATGCGTGGGCATCATTCCCCTCGACAAATGTTTTGGTGAATCGCAGCCTGATGATCGCATCATCGCCCTCGGTGGCAGGACGGGGCGCGACGGCATTCATGGTGCGACGTTCTCTTCCGCGGAACTGACCGACACGCACGCTGACGAATTCAGCCATGCCGTGCAGATCGGCAACGCCATCACTCAAAAGAAAACGCTCGATGTCATCCTCCAGGCCCGCGACCACCAAGACGGCTGCCTTTTCCACGGCATCACCGACTGCGGCGCAGGCGGCTTCTCCAGCGCCATCGGCGAGATGGGCGGCAGGATCGGCGCCCGCGTCACCCTCGACACCGCACCGCTGAAATATCGCGGCCTCAGCTACACCGAAATCTGGATCAGCGAGGCGCAGGAACGCATGGTGCTCGCCGTGCCGCAGCACAACATCGAAAAACTCCGCGCCCTTTGCGAAGCCGAAAACGTCGAGATGTGCGACCTCGGTCAGTTCGGCTGGAACGCGCCGGGAACAAACGACCCCACGCTCCTGCTCACCTATCAAGGCGCCCAAGTCGGCGCCATGTCGATGCACTTCCTCCACGAAGGCATCCCGATGCCGACACGGGAGGCGGAATGGAATTCAGTAAGTTCCGAGTTCCGAGTTCCGAGTTCCGAGTTGAAAGACAACGAACCTGATCTCGGTTCCTCCAACTCGGAACTCGGAACTCGGAACTCGGAACTTACTCCCTCCAACTCAGAACTCAGAACTCAGAACTCAGAACTTCTTTCATGCCTTCATGCCTTGCTCTCCCATCCCAACATCGCCTCCAAGCACTGGATCATCCGCCAGTACGATCATGAAGTGCAAGGCGGCAGCGTCATCAAGCCGCTCGTGGGCCCCTGTCAGGATGGCCCCGGTGATGCGGCGGTGATCCGCCCCAAACTCGGCAGCGACCGGGGCATCGCCATCGGCTGCGGCCTGGCCCCGAACCTGGGCGAAAAAGCCACCGCGACCTTCACCGCCACCGATGGCGACAGCTACTGGATGACGCTTGCCGCCATCGATGAAGCGGTGCGCAACGTGGTCTGCGCCGGCGCTGATCCGACGCGCATTGCGATCCTCGACAACTTCAGTTGGCCCAGGTGCGATGATCCGAAACAGCTCGGCTCGGTCGTCCGCGCCGCCGAGGCGTGTTACGACGGGGCGCTGGCGTACAGGACGCCGTTCGTTTCGGGCAAGGATTCGCTGAGCAATCAGTTCACGAAGGAGGATGGCGGCGTCATCACCATTCCGCCGACGATGCTGATCACCGCCCTGGCAATCGTGCCTGATGTGCTGCGCAGCAGAACGATGGATGCAAAGAAGCCGGGCAACGCCCTGCTGCTGATCGGCGACACGACCGGCGCCATGGGCGGCTCGCACCTGGCGATGATCAATAAAAACAAAATCCGAAATCCGAAATCCGAAATCCGAAATCGTCACATCCCCCGCGTCGATCTGACCCAAGGCCCGCTCAACGCCGCCGCCATCGCCAGCCTCATCTCGCAGGGTCTGATCGCCTCGGCTCACGACTGCTCCGATGGCGGCCTGCTCGTCGCCGCCGCCGAGATGGCCTTTGCCGGCCGCGTCGGGCTGGACATCAACCTCGCCGGTGTGCAGACCCGTGAGCCGCTCACCGAAACGGAGATGTGCTTCGCCGAGACGCCTTCGCGCTATCTGGTGGAAGTCGCCCCGGACAAGATCGATGGCGTGATCCGCACGCTGCGGCAGATGAACGTCCCCTTCGGTCAGGTGGGCACGTTTGCGAAACACGATCAACTGACCGTCCGCAGCCCCAAGGCGGGAAGGCTGCTGGAAGCCGCGCTGGATGAACTGCGCGAGACGTGGAAGAAGCCGCTCGATTGGTGAATGAGATTCCTGAATAACCTCGCGCCCAGGCCGCTTGCGGCTTCGCATCCCCCGGTTCGCGGTACATCGGGGGTTATAACGCCCGTCACGCCAGCCGGCGATGTGCGGGCCTCAGACCTTCGCCACCCACCCGGATTGAAGAAATCCGTGGCGGGCTTGCGCGCATTCAGAGAGTGATCTTCATGCCTCACATCACCGCCAACCCATCGGCTTCCACCGGGCAGCCGGCGCATCCGTGGCTCGATGAACTGATCGGCTCGCCCACGCTCACCGCGCTGGCACGCAAGCTCGCCGCCGATGGGCATGTGATGGCCGAGGGGGCCTGGGGATCGAGCACCGCGCTGATCGCCGGGGCGATGGCGGTGCGCACGCAGCGGCCGGCGCTGCTGGTCGTCGCTCATCTCGATGATGCCGATGACGCCATCGGCGATCTCGAACTCTTCGCCGAGGCGGGTTACGCGCTGCCCGCCCGGCGGTTCGGCGCGCTGGAAGTCTTGCCCGGCGAATCCGCGGTCAGCCTCGAACTGCTCGCCGAGCGCATCGCCGTGGTCGAACGATTGTCGAGGAAACAGGGCAATCTCAAATCTCAAATCTCAAATCTCAAATCGGAGGATTCCTCCGCCCTCGCCGCTTCAACGCCTTCGGTTCTCGTCGCGCCGATTCAGGCCCTGATGCAGTCGATTCCCGAACCTTCGACGCTCGCCGAGTTTTCACTCACCCTTATGGCGGGCAGGTCGATGCCGCCCGCCGCGCTGCTCGACTGGCTCGACCGTGCCGGTTATCGCCGGGTCGATGCCGTCGAACTGCCCGGCGACTTCGCCACGCGCGGCGGCATCATCGACATCTTCGCCCCCTCCGGCATCAGCGACAGCGCCGAAATCACCCAGGGCGGCCCCGCAGCCATCCGCCTCGATTATTTCGGCGATGAAATCGATTCCATCGGCCTGATCGATCTCGACACCATGGGATCACACAAAAAATTGCAGCAGTATCAGCTCATCGGCGCCTCGCTCGCCAAACTGCAAAGCGATGACCGCACCATCCATCTCATGTCGCTGCTGCCCCGCGAAACCATCGTCATCCTGCACGAAGCGATGGAACTGGCCGAGCAGGCCCGCGGCTATTACGAACGCCTCGTCGATCCGCGCGGCATCTACTCGCCGCAGGCCGTCTTCAAACATCTCACCGCGCTGCCGCACATTCAGATCGATCAGTACGGCTCCACCGGCAAGGGTGCCAAGGCAGGCTCGTTCAAACTGCCCGTGCGACCGCTGGCCGCCTTCGATCAGGATGCGGCGAAAGCGATCAAGGAAATTTCGGATGGCGCGATTTCGGATGTCGGATTTGGGATTTCGGATTTGAAGACAGGAAGTCAATCAGCCGCTGATGTGGTCATCCTCTGCCAGAAGCCTGCCGAGCGCGAAAGGCTGACGGAACTGTTCAACGAACATGCGCCGCAGGCCATCGGCAAAATCGGCATGGAAATCGGCTACCTGCATCGCGGCTTCGTCTGGAGCCGGGAAGATGGGAATGAAAAAGACAAATCTGAAATCTCAAATTTGAAATTTGAAATCTCAAATCCCAAATCCGAAATCCGACGGCTTCAACAGCGACGACAGTCGCTAAATCCCAAATCCGAAATCCTGATCCTCCTTCCTCATCACGAGCTCTTCCATCGCTACCACACCCGCAGGCGGATTCGCCGGGTCTCCACTTCCACCGTGCAGGCCACCGATGCGTTCTTCGATCTGAACGTGGGTGATTTTGTCGTGCATGTCGATCACGGTGTGGCCCGCTTCACCGGTCTGCGGACGATGAAAAGAGCCGGGAAAACGGAGGATTATCTCACGCTGGAGTTTGCAGGCTCGGCGCTGCTGCACGTCCCCGCCACGCAGATCGAACTGATCCAGAAATACATCGGCGGCCATCACGGCGCTCCGCCTCTGTCCACGCTCGGCGGCAAACGATGGGAGAAACAAAAGGAACAGACCCGCGATGCGGTCAAGGAACTGGCCGGCCAGATGCTGCGCATCCAGGCGGCACGCGCTTCGTTGCCCGGTGTGCGCTATCCGGCGGACACCCCTTGGCAGAACGAGTTCGAAGCGGAGTTTCCTTACGACGAAACGGAAGATCAACTGGCCGCCATCGCGGCGATCAAGCGGGACATGGCCAACGAAAGGCCGATGGATCGCCTGCTCTGCGGCGATGTGGGCTTCGGGAAAACCGAGGTCGCCATCCGCGCCGCATTCAAGGCGGCCGAGTATGGCAAGCAGGTCGCGGTGCTCGTGCCCACGACGGTGCTTGCCGAGCAGCATGAGCGAACCTTCCGCGAGCGCATGGCGGATTATCCGTTTCGCGTCGCATCGCTGAGTCGCTTCAAGACCGACTTTCAGCAGAACGAAACGCTCAAACAGGTGGCGCGCGGCGAGATCGATGTCATCATCGGCACGCACCGGCTGCTCTCGAAGGATGTGAAGTTCGCCGACCTGGGGCTGGTGGTCATCGATGAAGAGCAGCGGTTCGGCGTGGAGCACAAGAACCGACTCTTGCAGTTCCGCATGACGGCCGATGTGCTGACCATGACCGCCACGCCGATCCCGCGCACATTGCACATGTCGATGCTGGGCCTGCGCGACATCAGCAGCCTGACGACGCCGCCGGTGGATCGAAGGGCGGTGGTGACGGAGGTGGCGCCTTACGATGAAGGCCGGATCAGGCATGCGATCATGCGCGAGCTGAATCGGCACGGGCAGGTTTTTTTCGTACACAACCGCGTACACAACATCGATGCGGTGGCCAACGATGTGCGAAGGCTCGTGCCGGAGGCGAAGGTGATCGTGGGGCACGGGCAGATGGCGCCGAAGGAGTTGGAGGAGGTGATGCACAGGTTTTTCTGCCGGGAGGCGGATGTGCTGGTCTCCACGACGATCATCGAATCCGGCATCGACATCGCCTCGGCGAACACGATGTTCATCAACAATGCCGATCACTTCGGCCTGGCGGAGCTGCACCAGCTTCGCGGTCGTGTCGGTCGTTACAAGAATCGCGCCTACTGCTATCTGATGCTGCCGGAGGAGAGGCCGATCACGGACAAGGCGGTGCAGCGGCTCAAGGCGATCGAGCAGTTTTCGATGCTCGGCGCGGGCTTCAAGATTGCGATGCGCGATCTGGAGATTCGCGGCGCGGGCAACCTGCTCGGCGCGGAGCAGAGCGGGCACATCGCGGCGGTGGGCTATCAGATGTATTGCCATCTGCTGGAGCAGGAGGCGAAGAAGATGCGCCATGAGAAGATCGTTGAGCCGGTGAAGACGCACGTGGAACTGCCGCTCGTGGGTCGGCTGACTCCCGCGTACATTCCTTCGGACAAGCATCGTATGGACAACTACCGCAGGCTCAGCAGGGCGGGCACGCTCGCCGAGTTTGATGCGGTGGTGAGCGATCTCACCGATGCCTACGGCAAGCCGCCGGAACTGGCGCAGCTTCTGATCGATCTCACCGAGATTCGCATCGCGGCCAGTCATCTGGATGTTGACAGTTTGAAGGTGGAAGGGCCGGATGTGATTTTCAAGACGAGCAAGCCGCAGACGCTCGATCGCGTGATGAAGGGTGCGCCGGGCCGGGTGAGCCTGATCGATCAGAACACGGTCTATTTCAGGCCGCCTGCGAATTATCTGGAGCCGCAGACGCTGATGGCGGTGCTGCGGAAATTACTGGTCAGACCGGTGAGGCAGGGGGGTTAGGGCCGCGCGGCTGGGTGGCTGGGGCTGAGTCCGCGAAGCCCCGGCAAGGCGCCCCTCAGCCTTCAGTTGCGCCATCTTGCTTCGTGCATCCGGGCCGGGGCTTCGCGGACTCAGCCCCAGCCACCCACCGCGAATCGAACGCCCCTTGGCCCGCGCCCTTCCGGGCGGGGCTTAAGCGAAACTCAGGCCCAGCCACCCCAAACTTCCCACCCCCGCGCGGCCCTTCACTTTGCATTCTTCGTCCCTGCGGGTTTGGGCAGATCGTTGTCCCGCACCGATTTCAGCTTCGCCGCCAGTTTGGCCTTGTATGCTTCGACGATGTGCTTGTGCTGCGGGCTGTCGGCGAGGTTGGTGTATTGTTTTTCGTCCTTGATCATGTCGAAAAGTTCCACGCCGTTGGCGGCATCCTCGCGGTATTGAAGGTAGGCATAACGATGGTCGCGCAGCAGGAAGCCGCCGCGCATCGGGGCGACGCTGAAGGCGGCGTCGCGCACTTCATGGGTCGGGTCCTCCAGCATTTTTGCGATGTTTTTGCCTTGGATATGTTCGGGAACCTTCAGGCCGCAGAGGGTGGCGGTCGTCGGATAAAGGTCGAGCAGTTCGACCAGCGAATGGCAGACGGCGGGCTTTTGTCCCGGCACGCTGATGATCAGCGGCACGCCCGCCGATTCGTCGCGCAGGCTGACCTTGGCCCAGAAGTCGTGCTCGCCCAGGTGGTAGCCGTGGTCGCTGGTGAAGATGATGATCGTCCTGTCGCCGAGGCCGGCCTCTTCGACGGCATCGAGCACCTTGCCGACCATCGCATCGACGTAGGCCACCGATGCGTAATACCCGCCCACGGCTTTCTTCTGGCGGCGAATGTCCATCTGCATGTTCGCGCTGGTCTTGTAGTTGATGCCCGCCTTGGGAATGTCATCCCAGTCGCCGGCCACCTTTTCGGGCAGTTCCAGTTTGTCATATGGCTTGAAGGGTTCGTGGTAGGCGCGCGGGGCGACGAAGGGCACGTGCGGACGAACGAAACCGACGCCCAGCCAGAACGGCTTGTCCTTGTGCTTCCTGATGAGTTCGATCGCCTTGGCCGCGGTGCGGCCATCGGAATGATCCATGTCATCGCCATCGGCCTCGACGACGACGAAGGTGTTGCCGCCCACGGCAGGCTTCCTGCCATCGGGGTTGTTCTCCAGCGTTTCGCCGTCGCCCGCCGCTTTCCACTCGGGCCCTTTGCTGTTGAACCGCTCGGTCCAGGACCGTTCATCATCGGCGCCGTCGGCGCCGGTCTCGATGTCGCCGGGGATGCCCATGTGATAAATCTTGCTGATGCGCGCCGCGTGGTAGCCGTGGTTTTTGAAATGCTCGGACCATGTGGGCCTGTCGCCGATGACGGGTCTGGGGTTGTTGTAGCCGAGCACCCCGGTGGCGTGCGGGTAGTAGCCGGACATGAACGAAGCCCGCGACGGACCGCAGTAGGTTCCCTGGCAGTAGGCGCGGGTGAACCGGGTGCCGCGTGCCGCCAGGCGATCGATGTTGGGGGTGTTGCAGACCTTGTTGCCGTAGCAGGAGAGGGCGGTGTAGGTCAGGTCATCGGAGATGATGAAGAGCACATTGTATTTCGGCTCGGCGGCGCCGGTCCTGTCCGGGGCATCGGCGATGACGATGTTGGATTCGCTTTTCTGCTGCTGGGCCAGGAGCGCGGCCAAGGGCGTCAGCAGCAAGGCCAGGATGAAGGTGACGGCTTTCTTCATGATGAACTTTCGGGGAGCGGTTGAACATGCGGCGGAAGCAGACCCGTACGGACTACGATACCTCGGAGCGCCAGCCCAAGGGAGCCGGAGGAGCCAGAGGAGCTGGAAGAGCCAGAGGGTGGCTGGGGCTGAAGGCTTTGCGCAAGCCCCGGTCAGGCGACCTTCAGCCTTCAGCCTTCAGCCTTCAGCCTTCAGCCTTCAGCCTTCAGCCTTCAGCATTCAGCCTTCAGTTGCCTCACCTTGCTTTGTGCATCTGGGCCGGGGCTTCGCGGACTCAGCCCCAGCCACCCTGCTCCCCCTGCTCCCCCTGCTCTCTCTGCTCTTCCGGCTCTTCCGGCTCTCCCGGCTCATCTCAGCCCCAGCCACCCGGAATCACATCCAGCCATGACAGCAGCAGCGCGAGCAAGCCGCCCAGCATGGTGTAGATCAGGCAAGGCCACAGCGTCCTTCGGAGGATCGCCCCTTCCTGGCCGGCAATGCCGACGGTCGCGCTGCCGGCGATGATGTTGTGGGGACAGAACATGTTGCCCGAGGCTGCTCCGAATCCCTGGGCGCCGGCCATGAGCAATGTCGGCAGCTTCAGGTTGGTGGCGGTGGCATGCTGGAAGTCGCAGAAAAGAATGTTGGAGGCGGTGGCCGACCCGGTGACGAAAGCGCCCAGCGCGCCGACGAAGGGTGCGACCATCGGCCAGAGCGGGCCGGCAGTCGCCGCCGCCGCGATGGCGAGGGTGTCGATCATCGTGGCGTGCACCATCAGGCGAGACAGCGTGAGCATCGCCAGCAACGCGAGCGTCACCGGTCCCAGTTGACGCGCGGCTTTGATCATCGCACTTTTGATCTGGCCGCCCGCCGCCCGTTGCCAGCAGGCTCCGATCAGGAACGCGAGCATCAACATGGTGCCCGGATGATAGAGAGGCCTGAAGTTGCCTTTGAAGTGATCCAGCAGTTGCCAGTCCCAGACATGGCTGTTGAGCATCGTGCGAATCGGCACGATCAGACGAGTGACGAGGATCAGGGCGATGAGTGCCGCATAAGGAGCGCCGGCGCGGATGATCAGCGTCAGGCGCTCCTGTTGTTCCGATTTCCTCTCCGCGGCGGAACGTCTGCCGCGAACGAGCACGACGAAGGCAATGCCGCCCACCACCGCTCCGCCGAGCGTGGGCAATTCGGGGCCGATCCACCACGCGATGATGAAATAGGGCAGCAGAAAGAAAAGCGCCGCCAGAGCGATCCATCCCAGGGGAAATCGCGCCTGTGGTTCGCGCTGGCGCAGACTGTGCATGGTGACCATCATCATCATCAGAAGCAGGCTGCCGCCGAGAATGACATGATAGATCGCGTTGACTCGCGCCAGGTCCAGCGGCTGCGCTCCCGTGGTCGCCATCTGCGGGACGATCGGCGTGCCCACGGCACCGAACGAAACGCCCACCACATGGCCGATCATCGCGGCAGTGACCGCTTCGACCGGCTTGAACCCCACGCTCACCAGAAACGGCGCCGCCAGCGCCACCGTCGTGCCGAATCCCGCCGCGCCTTCGATGAACAGCGCGAAGAACCAGGCGATGAGGAGCGCCATGATGCGCGGATCGGTCGATAGCCGCCCCATGAAACGGCGCAGCACATCAATCGCTCCGCTGTCCAGTTGCAGGTGATGGATGCACAAGGCCGGAAAGATGATCCACAAAATCGTCGCGGCCACCCATGTCGCTTCCGCCGCGACGCCTGCGAGAGCGGACACGGGACCCAGCGTCGCATACACCTCGGTGCCGAAGCCGAACGACCCGAACGCAACCGCGAGCGCGATGGCCAGGCCGACGCCACCGGCCTTGGCCGCGGACCATTGCCGCCAGAGCATGAGCGTCAGAATGATGGCGATGGGCGTCGCCGCAAACAGCGTGGCCGGGATGGTGGTGGTGGAAGGCATGGGGGATCACAGGGTATCGCAAGAGTGAATCGTGGATGCGGTTTCAACAGGGCCGTTTAATGCCTGGTTGACGTGCGGTCTGAAATCACAAATCGCAATCGCCAAATCTCAAACAAGCTCCAATGCTGAAGAAAAAAGGCGAAAATCATGCGCGATTCCAATTCCTCTTTTTTTCATTTTCGCATTTTGGAGCTTGTTTGGAACTTGAGCTTTGTCATTTGGAGTTTTCCAACAAAGGCGGTTGGGAGAACCATACAGCCTGCGGGCTTCAAAATGAAGGATTCAAAAACGCCGCCCTTGACGTAAGCTTGTATGCTCCTGCCATCGCCGTCCACCCTGCCGCCGCGTCGTGTATCCGTCTGGTTTCAAACAGGGAGCCTCTCATGCGTTCGACCGCCGACATCATCCTATGGGCTGTTGGATTGTGTTTGCTTGCCGCGTTTCATGCCGACGCGGCGGAGCCGGTCAAGCGGCCCAATGTGCTTTTCATTTTCGCCGATGACTGGGGCAAACAGGCAAGCATCTATGCGAAAACCGATGGGCCCGGCGGCATCAGCGATGTGGTGAAGACGCCCAACTTCGATCGCATCGCCGGTGAAGGCGTGCTCTTTCGCAACGCCTTCGTGAGCGCGCCTTCATGCACGCCCTGCCGCAGCGCGCTGCTTTCGGGGCAGCACTTCTGGCGCACCGGTCGCGGGGCGATTCTTCAGGGGGCGGTGTGGGACTCGAAGATTCCAAGCTGGCCGCTGCTGATGCACGAGGGCGGCTATCACATCGGCAAGAGCCACAAGGTCTGGAGTCCGGGCACGCCTTCGGACGCCCCGTTCGGCGGGCAGGCGTTTGCCCATCAGAAATCAGGCGGCCGCATCAATCAGTATTCACAGAATGCGACGAAGCTCGTGGCGGCGGGCAGGACGCCCGGGCAGGCCCGTGATGAAATCCTTCAGGAGGTGCGCGGCAACTTCAAGGCGATGCTCGCGGCCCGCGCCGAGGGCAAGCCGTTCGCTTATTGGTTTGGCCCGACGAATGTGCATCGCAAGTGGGTCAAGGGTTCGGGATTGAAATTGTGGGGGCTTGATCCTGACTTGCTCAAGGGCAGGATGCCGCCGTTTCTTCCCGATGTGCATGAGGTGCGCGAGGACCTGGCCGATTACATGGGCGAGGTGCAGGCCCTGGATGCGGCCATCGGCGTGCTGATCGATGAACTGAAGAAGGCCGGCGAATACGGGAACACGATCATCGCCATCAGCGGCGATCATGGACCGGCCGGTTTTCCGCATGGGAAATGCAACCTTTACGATTTCGGCTCCAACGTCTCGCTGGCCATTGCCGGGCCGGGCGTGAAGGGCGGCCGGGTGTTGAACGATCTGGTGAGCCTGCCTGACCTGGCGCCGACGTTTCTCGAAGCGGGCGGCCTGCCTGCGCCCGATGTGATGACCGGACGCAGCCTCTGGCCGGCGCTTCGTTCGGAGGCGCAGCCGGTGGCGGACGCCAAGCGTGATGCGGTGTTCATCGGCCGCGAGCGTCACGTGGAGATGGCGCGGGCCGGCCACCTGCCTTATCCGCAGCGGGCGATTCGCACGGCGGATCACCTGTTCATCATCAACTTCATGCCCGACCGCCATCCGCTGGGCGATCCCTACAACCTCGATGGCGACACGCCGCCGACGATGAACGAACTGGAGAACACCACATTCGTCACGCTGCCCGATGAGGATGCCGGCCCGACGAAAGCGTGGCTGGTGCTCAACCGAACCGACGCGAAGTGGAAGCCTTACTTTGATCGCGCCTACGGCAAGCGGCCGCGCGAGGAACTGTTTGATGTGAAGAAGGATCCGCACCAGATGAAGAATCTCGCCGCCGACCCGGCTTATGCGGAGGTGGCCAAGCGACTGCGCGAGCGTCTGCTGGATGAGCTGAAGCGCACGGGCGACCCGCGCGTGATCGATGGCGGCAAATTCTTCGAGACCCCGCCGATGGCCGGGCCGCTGCCCGCGGATGTGCCGCAGCCTGATCGCAGGCGGAAGTAGCGAAGAGGGCAAGCCGGTTCATCGACCGCATCAACCGATGTCGCCGCCTCGCGGCTGGGTAGTGGGTCAGTTTGAAATGTTTGGGTGGCTGGGGCGGAGTCTTCGACGCTCCGGCTCCCCCAGTTCACCTTGCCGGGGCTTCGCAGAGCCTCAGCCCCAGCCACCCAAAACTTCTCAAACCCCGGGCGGAGCTTTGCGCTGCCACAAAAAGATGGGCACACCCGGCTGAGCAGTCACGCTTTCCATATTGCACCCTCTATTGTGAAATGCTGTATGGGAAAGCAGGAAGGCAAGAAAAACGGCGAGTCGCTTTCGCGTCTCGCCGTCGCCTTTTCTCCATCCCCCGCATTTCGGATCACTGACGCCATCGTTCCCCTCGACGGACGAAGGCGAGCATCGAACCGGTCAGCAGCGCGATCGTCGCAGGCTCGGGCACCGCAGGGCTTCCGGGGCCGGGGCCGGTGGGGTTTTCCAGCGACTCGATGTACGCCTCGACCGCCTCCTCATAATCATCCTCCGCCAGGCCGAGGTTGAAGAGGAAGAAGATCGGATCGGAAGCTTCGATGTTCGGATCGATGACGCCTTCACCGGTGGAGGCGTTGGTGAGGCTGCCGTTGACCATGATCGCCTCGATCATGTAGATGCCTGCGGGCGCCGAATCATCGTTGAGGATGGAGGTGATGTGGCCGTGGTATTCGCCGGGATGCGAACCGCCTTCGATCTCGAAGATGAAGAACGGTGCGCCATCGAAGCCGGCATCGGTGACGATGCGCTGAATGCCGAAGTTGTCCAGAGCGATGCCCGTTCCCGCGGCGGCTGCGCCGAAGGCGGGGGCACCGGCGCCATCCCAGTATTTCAAAGCCGCTTGCGCGACGATGCCCAGATGGCTGCCGGGGGTGAAGCCGGTGGGAACGCCGAACTCATCTTCGAACCCTTCGCCGTTGAACCCCGGATGATCGAGAAAAACCTGGTTCGGCGGGCCGGCCACGACGACGCCTTCATCGAAGTTGTAGGCGAAGACCCGCGTATCGCCGTGCGGATCGACGGAGAAAAGCCCGCTGTCATGCGAGTAGCCATGCGTGCGGATTTTGCCGTTGTGCAGATAAGCGACCACATCCAGTTCGATCTCGTGACCCATCGCCGCCGAGCCCGTCGCGGCCATGAGGCCGGCACACAAAAAGGATTGCATTCGATTCATGTCTGTCTCCTGAAACAAAAAGGTGTTGGTCGGCTGAAAGCGACAGGCTTTGAGCCATCGGTAAAAAGCCCCGTCCCCCGGTCCCCCGGCCCCCGTCCCGGCGCTGAACAGGAACACTTCAAACGTTTCTAATTTGCCGTGTCTGGACGGAATCTGTTGTTGAGCATCGAGGTCCAGACCTTGCGAAACTCCAGAGTCTCGGCATGGCCATCGAGGAAGCCGTAGTTGGTGACGGATTGCGGTGACGCGGCCGGTCCGCCGTGGGCGTCGATCTGAAGTTGGTTGGCTGCGGCTCCGGCGCCGGCGGCCCAGTTTTCGAAGTGCGGATGATCCGCGGTGGCGAAGGCGCCGGTGTGGGCCATGTAAACAAAATGCACCGTGGCCGAGGGGCGCGGCACCTGCTCCAGCCGGTCGTAATTTCCCGGAAGCAGCGCGGGCTTCAAACGGGTCAGCGCGTTGTTGATGCCGTAGCTGGTCTTCCTGAACTTCCCGCTCGGCGCAGGCTCGCCGCCGGGCCAGTGGGGACTCTTGTCCACCGGCGAACGTGCCGCCAGCTTGTCGCCGTAGTAATCCGCAAGCGTGTGGAACCACGCCACCTCCTCCGCATCCGCCTCGGCCCCGTGACCCATGCCCACATCGATGAACCGCCCGTTGTGCTCGGTCATGTAGGTCCAATGCGCCATCTCCAGGCTGCGCACATTCGACAGACACTGAGCCGTCCGCGCCGACTCCCTGGCCCTGCCCAACGCAGGCAGAAGCAGACCGATGAGCAGCGCCATGATCGAGATCACGACCAGCAATTCGATGAGAGTGAATCCGCGCGGCAATCGCATGGGACACCTGCATGAAGAGGAATCGACACGACACAACACAACAAAACACACCACGACCGGCAGCCGGTGACCGCGACGAAACCGCGCCACCGCAATGACACCAGCGCATCACCCCAAGGCGACCCGCTTCGCTTCACTGCGAACGACAAACAGGATGAGAGATTTTGAAATGAGATTCCTGAATAAACTCACGCCCCAGCCGCTTGCGGCGTGGCAATCCCCTGGCTCACGGTACATCGGGGGTTATTCAGAAATCCCAAATCGTTCTTGGAACAGCCCGACCGGCGGGCCACGCGAGAAGTGAACGAATCCATCCCCCGAACTCGAAGACGACATCCCCGCCACCGGCAACCGCCCGATGAGCGGCTCAAACCACGCGGAAGCCGCAAGCGCCATCGTCGGCGTCGCCGCCCACGTCCCCAGCCACACGCAGGTCACGCAATCTTCCCCCGGCTCCCCCGGCTCCCCCGGCTCCCCCGGTGCCATCGGCCTCTTGAAAGGCCCACCGCCAGAGCAGTCTTCGGATCGCGCATCACCCGCGCGTTCCGCATGGCCGTGCTGCTGCTGCTGCTGCCCCCACTGCCACTGCTGCTGCCCCTGCCGCTGATGTCCATGCCCATGCCGACAGACGCTTGCTCCCGATGCGAGTTCCGTGCCTGAAACATCCGCCGGTCCATGCTCCCATGCGACATGCAGACGCATCGCCAGCCCGCTGCCTTGTGCAAGCAGAGAGGCCAACAATGCAACCGCGATGACCCGCTGGCGATTCATGGTCTTCATGATATCGCAATATCAATATCAGTCAAGCGCGGTCGGCGGAAAATGTGAATGGGTTCACACGCGAATCAGGGCAATCGCTGTAATTGGCCAGCGCACTTCGGAATCCTGGCCGCGCACTTGGTAAGACCATCAGGCGCATATCAAAAGCCCAAACCGTGAAAGCGGACTTTCAACACAATCCCTCACATGTCGATCAAAGGCCGTTTACTCGGCCTTCAATCCCTCTTTCAACCCTTCATCGGAAGTGGTGGTGATGGCCGGTTGCGCCTCGGCCAGGCGTTCGTCCAGGTCGCGGGCGATGAACCAGCGCGGCAGGCCCGCGGCGCCTTCGACGGCCACGCGCACGGCCAGGCCGCGGGCCGCCAACGAGAGCCGGCAGCGGCGGGCCAGGTGGGCGGGGTTGAGGTTCATGAGCCGGGCGGCGGCCGCGAGGGGCAGCCAGCGGCCATCGGGTGCGGCGGTCAGGAAGCCGATGGGCGGCGGTGCGGGTGAAGGAGGAAGCGCGAGCAACTCGGCGAGTTTGCCGCGCAATCGCTCGATGTGTTGCGCGGCAAGTTTTCTGATGCGCGGTTCGGTTTCGGTTGCCAGGCTTCGCTCGCGACACAGAATCTTGAATCGCAGATGCCTGATCTTCGTCTCCACCGATCGCGCCTTGGCCAGCGCCGCCAGTCGCTGGGCGTGAATCCGCCGCTTGCTTTTGCGTGGCCGCTTCATGGCTTGCGCTCCGCGAGCAGGGTTTGAAGGGATTCCATCGGCACACGCACCTGCCCGGCCAGTTCGACCGCATGAAGCTTGCCGCCGTCGATCAGGTGTTGCACCTGGGCGGGCTTGAGGCAGAGCCGTCGCGCCACCTCATGAATGGGCAATGCGGCAAGCTCAGGGTGAAGAGTCGCGCCATCCAACTCACTTCGCACTTCTGCGTAAACAGCCAGAAAGCAATCGGCGAACCGATACAAAGAGGACCGGCCGGGGCATCGACCGCCCAGGTCGCGTTCCAGCTTCGCAAACACATCACTGTTGGTGATTCGCGGATCGGCGATGTCATGGCACAGCACAAGCAGCACGTCGCGGTTGAGCCGAACGACATGGCTGCGCGGCCCGCCGCCCGGATGCCTGCGCAGCAACCGATCCAGAGCGATGGCGACGGCTTCCGAGTCGATGGTGTTGTCGATCGCGTTCATGCCGCCTCCGTGCGGCGCTGCCGCCGGTATGCGTTCAGTTGCGTGATGAGGATGAGCAACTCGTGATAATCAAGTTGCGCAACTTCGCGCGGCTCGCCCTGGGTGACGCGCTTTTGAATCCATCCCGCCAGGCCGAGGCCGCCGGGGGCGAGCAGGCCGGCGGCTTCGAGCTGATCGGCCAGGGCGCGCACGGCGAAGCGCAGACGATGCAGACGATCGCCGGACTTTCGCGCCCAGTAGCCCGCGCCGAAGCCGGGCAGGCGGCCATCGCTGGTGCGCTCGATCACCGCCATGAAGGCTTCGAAGTCGGCGTTGCTCAACCTTTTTGATGTCGAGGTCGGTTCATCGACGCGCTCGCCCTTCGCGTTGAAACGGGCGTTGCGGAACTGGCGAAGCAGCAGCTTGCGATGCTCATCGCCGATCCCCGCCGCACGGCATGACCGCACCGCCGTAGCCTTTTGTTTGTTGGTCCATGCCATGATGAATAGTTCCTTGAATGTTGCCACATCAAGCGCCGATCAGCCCGCCATCGCCATCACGCCCTGCCGATCCTCATCCCGCAGCTGCGCCTGCGTGCGCGACATGACGCGCTTGGTGGCCAGCATCGGCATCACCGCATGCAGCGCATCAGCCGAGAGCGAGACCGCCTTGCCATCGGCGCGACTCTCAAACACCTTCGTCGCCATGCGCACAATGTTGATGCAGGCCCGCAGCCCGCCCGAGCCGGGCAGGTTCGCCAGCTTCATCAGGTAGCGCGCGGCGTCACCGGCCAGCCTGATTTTGTTCCTCGCAAACACCTTGCGAACATCGTCAATGGTGAACAGCGGTTCGCCCTGCCCGCCATCGCTCGACCGCTCATGCAGATCGCGGCAGACCACGATGCGGCTGCGAATCTGCGCCAACGACTGCTTGCCGCGACCTTCGCCGCGCTCCAGATAACCCACCAGGTCGGTGGTGCCGACCCATAGCTGCGGCGCGCCGGTGAGATCGTGCAGGTCGCACAAAGCGAAAAGAGCGCGATCCTGCGGATCGACGCCGCACAGCTTGTGAATCTGATCGACGATGAGCAGCCGTCCCGTGCCGCGCAGCCGTGCCTTGATCGCCTCGGCCCAGTGCCGGCTGCTCACGTAGCGAGCGCCGGGATTCACCTTCATCGCCCGCCCGATCGCCTCGATCACCGCCTGGGCCGTCGTGCCGACCTGCTCGATGCTCACGTAAATCGAGCCGGGCCGCTCCGCTTCGATGGCGCGAAGCGCCAGCGTCTTGCCGATGCCGCTGTCACCGAAGGCCATGCCGATGCCGCCCAGGTCGGCGGCGATGCTCGCCACCAAGGCGATCTCCCTGGCCACGCCCGTCTGAACGAACTCCGCCACGCGCGGCGCGGCATCGCGATTCATCTGCACTTCAAGCCACAGATCAAGGTCGATCGCCAGACGCTGCCAGTCGCCCTTGTAGGTTCCTTTGAGGAACTGGCTGATCGTCGAGGCCGAGACGCCGACATCGCGCGACAGGTAACTGCACGGCAAGGCGCGATGCGCAAGGTAGGCGCGGATCGCCGTCGCCACCGCCTCGCGGTCCTGCGGCGTGACCTTCTCCGAGTCGTCGTGCCGGATCGTCCTTGATCCATTCATGATGCGGCTTCCTTGCATTAGTTGATCGATGGGATCGCTCACGGTTCACCTCGCAACTGAGCCGACAACTCGGCAAAGGGATCGATCGCCGGCTCGCTCCGAGCGTCCGGGCTTTGCCCTCCGTGACCGCGAAAGACGGCTTCCAAATCCATGAAGCTCGTCGTTGAAGTTGGTGGTGATTCGGGCCTGCGCGCGAACGCGGCCGCGATGTCGTTGGATGTGATGGTTTCCGCTCCCGCCGCGTGCCGATACTGTTGCGCCTGCTTCGCCCTGCGGATCGCGGGCAACTGGTCATCGATCGATGACCGCACCGGCTTGAGCACCATGCCGCCGTCATTCGGGTCAGGCGGCGGCGATTGCCCGGCCTGGTGCCGCGCCTCGATCGCCCGCGCCCGCAGCATGGTGTCCATGATGTCCTCGTTGGCGCGCGGTCTCACCTGCTCGGCGTACTCGCGCACCTTGCGGCGAACCTTGCTCTTCTCCGCATGCGCCTCGCGCAACTCCTGGCTCGATGCGCCCCAGGGCAATTTGCGTTTGGGCATGGCGATGCAGATGAAACGGTCGGTGTCCGCCTCATACACCTGCACGCCCTGCGTGATGTCGCGCGGATCGATCCGCAGCGTCACCATCCTGCCCAGGTGCTTCGCCACCAGGTCGATGTCGAAGTAGGTCAGCCCGTCGATGCGCACGCCGTTCTGCGTCACGCGGGTCGGCTTGCTGGGGCGAAGACACAGCACATCCAATGCCTCGCGCGAGGTCGTGCGTTTTTCCACCATGCAGGCCGCGTAAACAGCGGCGGGCGTCTGCATGTTCATGCTGTCGCCCTGGTGATGACTTTGGTGATAACCCGTTTCCAGCCAGCGTGAGAATGCGGCGTCGAACACTTCCAGCATCGGCGCTTTGCCTGCCTTGAGATTGTCGGCCAGCGATTCGGGCTTTGTGGCCGGGTTGCCGCCGGTGTACGTCGCCCACCAGGCGCTGTACTTCTCTTTGACCGTGCGGAAGAATCGCTCGATCGGTTTCGATTGTGGGTGATATGGCTTGGCCAGAACCTTGGTCACGCCCAGCCCTTCAAGAATGCTCGTCACGCGCGGCGCATTGTTATCGACGTGCAGTTTTCGCGATCCTCTCCGGCCCGGCCCGGCAAACGCATGAGCCTTGAAGTCGCGCCCGTTATCCATCAGCGCGTTGTGCGGTACGCCATGCGCCAGCACCGCGATGCGCCAAGCTTCGATGATCGTGTCGCTGTTCGGATCAGCGCAGCGGATCACGTAACCGACGATGTACCGCGATCGACAATCCATCCATGCAGTGAGCCAGGGCCGGCATGGCTTGCCGTTGGGGCCTTTGACGAAATCATCAAACGCATGATGATCCGCACACCACCATCCGTTGGAATCGATCGTGCTGTAGTCGCGCTCGCCGAACGGCTCGCATTCGTTCGTGAATGCCTCCGCGCCCTCGCGGCGCATGATGGCCGTCGATTGGGGCACCTGGGCCAGGAACCGCTTCACGGCCCCGTAGCTTCGCACCGGCCAGCCCTGGCGGTTCGCTTCGACCTGCGCCATCAGCCAGCAATCGCGCTTGGAAAAGCGCTTGTTCGGCATGAGAAACCACCGCTTCGTCTCGCTCAGAAATGGATCGGCTTCATCGCGCCTGGACGCCATCCATCGCTTGTCCACCAGCCCCGCCACGCCCTCGGCCCGCCAGGCGCGATGCCACGAGTAGAGCGTCGTTGGCGTCAACTCGACCTTGCCCTGGGCGCTGATGCGCTCGCAGTAAACGATCGTCGCCTTCTCCACGGTCAGCCCCGCGCGGAACCCCGCTTCGCGCGCCGGCCCCCAGCCCTTCACGATCGCCTCGCGCCGCATGAGTTCGCCGCGCTGGGCGTGGGTGAGCCTGCCCCACGAAAACGTCTCGCTCATCGCTTCGGGAAACAGCACGCGGGCAAGCTGCGGATCGGCATCCTCGCGCACTTCCCACCTGCCCTGGACGCGGCGGGCCGTGCCTGCCGCGCTCCACTTCCCACAGAGCTGCGCGATCCGCCTGGGTGTGACGCCCATCCGATCCGCAGCGGCCTGCGCCGAAAGCCACTGCGCCCCGCGCGGCGCGGGCGGTGCGACCGGAGGCGGCGCGGCGGCGCTGGCAAGGATCAGGTTGGAAGGCAGTGCGCTCATTTGAATCTCTGAAAAACACCGGATCGCCTTTCGGCGATCGCGGTGCGAGGCATGTGCAAACTCATGCCACATAGGCCGCACCGGCGGCTTTCAATTCCTTCGCCGATCGCAGCGGCTGGTCGAATCCCCCGGGGGCTTCCGTGTTGCCGATCAATTCATCCATCCAGTTCGCGCGCCATTCGTTGATCTCGCTCACCGCATGGCTCAGGTGTTCGCGGACTGATGCCGGATACTCGGCGATCCGGTGAAGTTCCGCAGGCACGGCGATGGCGCGGAGCGCGCTGAGCAGATCGCCGATCTTGATCAGCACGCCGTCGATCTGCTGCATCGGCTTCATCGTGTCGGCGGGATAGGCTGTGGGCGGCTGAAGGTGCAGCGGGAAGAAATACCGCGCACCTTCACCAGTGGGCCTCGGCTCAATGAAGACATCCTGAATGCGGCAGTGATAAAGCTTCCCGTCCTGGGCCATGTAAACGCACAGATCAAGGCCGTTGAAGGCGTGCCACACGACACCGATGCGCTTGCCCGGTCGATCATGGATCACTATGCCGGGTTTCAGTTCCGCGTTGAATCGGTGACCGCGTGCCGTCTGCTCTCGCCGGGCGGCGGCGACGGGATGCGGCGGCGCGCTGACTTCGTTGAGCCGTGCGAGTGAATCGCGGTCGAGTTTGTCGGTGATGGCCTCTTCCAGTTCGCGGTCGGTGCTCGTCTGCTGCATGCCTTCAATGAATCTGCGAGGCGTGACTTCCGCATCTTTCACAGCGGCATCATGGTCGCGCCCATCGTTGCCGGCGAAGGTGATCGCCTTGTCCGTCGCCGACTTGACGAAGCCGTAGAGGCCGGCGCGGGTGTCGAAGATGAAATCACCGGGCTTCGCCGTCGGCTGTGTCTTGGGATCGAAGTCGGCACGGATGCGGCGAAGGCGTGACGGCGTGGTCTTCGTGTCGCGGCTGCGTGCTTGGCGGGTACGCTTTTTCACAGTACGATTGCTCATGACATGCCTCTCAAAAGGTTGTGAATGTGGGTTCTCAGGCCCTTACATGATGACCGGCGGGAGGCATGTTCTTTTCCCTGGACGATGCCTCCGCCGGCGACGATGCGATCGATGCTTTATCCCTGGTCGGCTTCACCCTCCTTCCCATTCCTCGCCTTCGTTATGTTGCTCTGACTCCGCCTTGCGGCGCAGCTCGTCGGCGATCAGTTCCGCTTCCTCGAAACCGGCCCGCATGTCGGCGAGTTCGAGCGTGGCGAAGGCCCACGCGGCCAGGGCGCTCACCATGCCCGCCGTCATTTCGCGGCCGATGGTGCGCTCCGTCTCGGCCAGGCCGTGGCGGTGAAGAAACTCGAACGGCGCGCGGCTCATCCGCAATCCTTCGTTCACCTGGTCGAGCCGCGCTTGCAGCGCGGCAACCCGGCCGTTCACGCGCCGAACGTCGGGATCGGACAGCGGGTTGAATTCGGGGGTGTCGTTCATGACTCTCCAGGCAATTTGACAAAGATCGTTGATCGAAAAACAATGCCCCCAAGGAGCCAAATCGTGAATGACCGTTCTCCAGTCATGCAAATCGCTTTCACCAGGCGAACCGCCGTTCTGATCGCCGGATCACTGCTGATCGGCATCGGCGCGCTGATGATGATCGTGGGGTTGCTGCCCGGCGGTCCTTCATACGCCGACCTGGAGAAGGCACAGAACGCCGCATATGGCATGGAGCTTTTCTTCAAGGCGCTGCTCAGTGCCAGCGGGGCACGTGCGATTGTCGGCGGGCTGCTGTTCGCGTCGGGATTCCTCTGCCTGATTTGGGGCGCACTGCTTGAAATCCGTGACGTGGCGCGCTCCGCCTCAGTCAAGCCGTGATGGTGGGTGTCGTTCATGGCTGTGGTTCCGAAAGAGCCAGCGGAGCGTTTCCGATCCGCTGGCTTGAAAGGCCCACCTGCCCCAAAGGGCGATGCCGGTGGGCCGCACAAACGTCGCCAGCACCGTTGCTGGCGAGTGAAGAGCGAGGTCATCCAGCGGCGCGGGTGCGTTTCTGTGAGGCGCTGGCATTGAGTTCATCAATGATCTGTCCGACGTGGGTGCCTTTAGCGTTGGCAACCGAGAGTACGGCTTGAGCGATAGCATGAAGAAGACGGCCCTTCGTCGTCGGCACAGACTGCGCTTTCGCATTGCGATCAAGCTCTTTTTCAAGGGCGGGATTGCGGATGATGATGGCCATTGAGTTACTCCAGTGTATCAAACGATGCGTAAATGATACATATTTGATCGGATGATGCAAGCCCTGGCTAGATTTTTTTCTCTTTGCGTTGTGAACGGCACCGCCGCCTGCTACAAACGACGCATGTCCGATCTTCCATCGATACTTCGACAACTCCGAGAAAGGGCGAATTTCACGCAGACCGATGTCGCGCGTGCAGTGGGAACGTCTCGGTTGACAGTCTCGCGTTGGGAGGGCGCGGGAAAGACAAGGCCACAGCCAAGCGCGTTGCAACGTGTGGCGGCGTTGTATGGCCTCCAGCCCTTTCAGTTGAGTGGTGAGGTTCCTCTAACCGACGAAGAGATCGAGCACGCCGCGAGGACGGCGATCCATCGAATCCGCATGACAAGCGGGCACGCCGAAGGCCCCGACTTGAGTAGTTTTTCGGACGAAGCGCTGATGTTTGAAGTAGCGCGCCGCTATCGGCTCCAAACGCTTCGGATACGTGATCTGATTGCTCAACTCAGACGTGTTGATTGGGCAACGGTGTCGCGCGAACTGTACAAGTTTCCGCTTGGCTCCCCCAAACCGAAAGAACTCGCTGAACATTTGCGCCGCTTCAATTTGGTTTGGGAACTGTTAGAAGACTTGAAACATTTCGACGCTGAATTCGCCGCCGCTGGACGCCACGCCGAGTTGCCAGGCGCTGAGTTGCCAGGAGGAGAATTGACCTACGACTACCTTTACAATGCGTCTGAAAACTATTCAGAATCAGATGCCGATATGATGGCAGTTTGGGAATATGATTCGCTTGAATGGCAGGCAAAGATGGAGCCGGAGAAGTACGCGTTTTGGGATGCTCGAAGAGTCATGGAAGGCGAGGCGCTTGCAGAGGGCGAGAAAACTTCAGTTGATAAGCAAGTCCGTCCGAAGTAAGATGCTGAGAGTTAAGTCGGTTTGAAGAGGCCGACCTGCCCCGCTCACGCGGGTGATTGCCGCACAAACGTTAAACCACAGAACGACCCGCAAGGGCCGTTTCGTCTCCACCTGATGCCGGTGGCTGACGAAGCGGCCCTTGTTTTTTCGCCGGCACGGATCGCCGGCCTGGGATTCACGGATGAACGTCGAAGGCTTCACCAACCTCTCTCCCGCCGACCGCGCTGAACTGTCGCGCATCCTCTCCGCCGGCGTTCCGTTCATCGATCATCCCGACTTCCACCTGCCCGACGCTGAGCGGCGCATCATCACCGACGCGGCCCCGTTGCCCGAGCCGGACACCGCCTGGCTGACGCGCGACCTGTTCACGCGCTCCATCGGCGAGATCGCGGCGACTCCCGCGCGTCCACGATTCATGACGAAGGATCAGACGCGCAGCGCGTTCCTTCAATTCAACTTCGCGCGGATGAGCGCGGCCCGCTGCCGCGCCGCCATCCTTGCCGGCGATGACAGCCGGAAGACCGCGCGTGCTCTGCTGCACTGGCACCGCATGGCGATGGGCGTCCGCAATCTCATCATCGGCCACCACCTGCCCCTGGTCGTTCGCCTGGCCGAGCGATGGGACATCGCGGGCCATGACCGCGACGATCTGTTATCCGAAGGATTCCACAGCCTGGCAAAGGTGGTTGCGATATTCGATGTGAGTCGCGCCGATGGCAGCCTGCTGGGCCTGATCAAGCCGAATGTGGTTGGCGCATTTCAGCATCTGCTCAAGCACGGCTACCGCTACCGCAAAATGTACTCCGCTCCGTTCAAGCCATCACTGGCGGGGCGCACCGATCCGACAGCGGAGCGGCGCGAAGAGGATCGGCGGGAACTGCTGGAACTGGTGCGATCCATCATCGACGACAACACCGCAAGCCTGACTGGCGATGAGATGATCGCGCTCAAGGCCAGGTACTGGCAGCAGGGCACGCGGCGCGGCAACAACGTGATGCGGCTGTGCCCGCTGTACCGCATTCAGAAGCTGCTCAAGGCCGACACGCCGCGCGTGGTGCGGTTGCTCCGCAGCGCGATGCAGAAGCTTCGTGCGGCGGTACGGTGGGCGATGGAAGGCAGAACGATCGCCGTTGCGGAGCGTTTGAGGAATCACATCACTGGCCAGGCGATGAGCGCGTGAGGAACACAGACATGAGCCGCAATGAACTCTACATCGACGAACTGCTTCGTATCCTCGACCCGACGCGGCGCGACCTTGAGCCGGAGGCCGGGGCGCGCGGCTTCACCGAGGCGATGGTGCGCGGCATCGACGAAGAGAAGCGGCAGGTGACGGCCCTGGTCTCCACGCCCAACATCGATCGGTATGGCGAGATCGTGGATCGGGAGGCGTTCCGCGAATCGCTGCCGATGTTCATGCGCAATCCCGTGCTGGTCGCGGGGCATCGCTATTCGCCGGAGGATGGATCGTGCCCGGTCATCGGCAAGTGGATCAGCATGGCCATCACGAAGGAAGGTCTCATCGGCACGTGCGAGTTCATGCGCGACGATGAGCTTGCCGAGAGCTGGTGGAAGCGGTTCGTGCAGAAGTGCATCCGTGCGTTCAGCGTCGGCTTCATCGCCCAGGCCAGCGAGTTCCGTACGTTCAAGATGCCTGATGGATCGACGAAGGCGCTGCGCGTGTTCACGAAGGCGGAACTGCTTGAAGTCTCCGCCGTGACGATTCCCGCCAACCGTGAAAGCCTGGTCATCGGGGCATCGGCGAACGCGCGGCGATCCGCCGACGGCGATGACGATGCGGCCCGTGACGCAGGCACGCACGGCAAGCTGAGCAACAGGCAACTCTCCATCATCGCCCGTCAGTTGGGTGAACCGCTGCGCCAGATGCTGCGCGAGGAACTGGGCGACATCATCAGCGATGTGGTGAACACCACGCTGGCCGTCCAGGGCGAGCGGCGCGGCATCTGGGATGGCGAAAACGATCCGCTCAATTACAACGAGAGAGGCGGCTATATCGGCCCCTCTTCCAACGATGACGACAACTCCGCAGGGGACGGCGATGGCGAACTGGCCGACGCCCTGCGTGAAATTCTCGCGGGCAGCGACGGCCCGCGATGACGCCTTGAAAACGGCTGGGCGGATGCCGCATGAGATCGGGCACGGATGCCGCCGATCGATGCGAGACCGCCTCGGTCCGTAGAACGGAAGCATCCCGATCGGCGGCAGTGCCGCCCGCCGAGCGCGACGAGGCTGATGAATCCACACGATGACGCGCATCACGCGATGCGCTTTTGGAGACTCGAATCATGGACGAAAACACACGCAAACTTCTGACGTCAATCAACGATCGGCTCAAGGCGCTCGACGGCCACGCCGACGCGATCAAGCAGATGGAGAGTTGGAAGCGGAGTTTCGCAAGCGACATCGAAGCAAAGCTCACGGCCGGCCGGGCGCTGGCCTACGGCCCCAACGGCCACTATCGCGGCCGCTTCGCATCGGAGGAATCGGCCCGCGAATTCGGCCTTTACCTGATGAGCAAGACCGCCGACGGCGACATTCAGCGCAAGGCCGCCGAGATGCTCGCCGGCGACCACCGGCTCTTCGCCGACCGCATGAACACCATCACCGCCAGGGATGTCACCGGGGCGCAGGCCCTCATTCCACACGAGCACAGCGCCCGCGTTCACCGGCTGATCGAGGACAGCAGCGCGTTTGCAAAGCTCGCCTTTCCAATGCCGATGGGATCGAGCGAGCTGTCTTTCACCCGTCGCGTGAGCGGCTTCCGCGCCCGCAAGAGCACGCTGCGCCAGGCGGCGACGAAGCAGGACACGCAGGTCGCGCCGATCAACCTCACCGCGTCGAACTTTGAAATCCTCACCTCGTATCCGAAGGAAATCGAAGATGACGCGATCGTGCCCATCGCGGAACTGGTCCTCTTTGAAATCGTCCTGGGCTTCTCGCTCGCCCTCGAAGAGGATGGCCTGATCGGTGACGGCACCGACGCCTACGACAACGTGATGGGCATCACCACGCTGCTCAAGAGCATCAACGGCGTCGATGACGGCGGCGGCATCGTGCTGGGCACGGCAGGCAACGCGGGCGACGGCTGGAACACCATCGGCAAGGATGACATCCTCCGCGCCATCGGCGCGGTGCGCCACGCCCGGCCCGGTCAGATTCATGCCGTCTGCTCCAATGAGTTCTTCTGGCAGCGGCTGGCGAAGATCATCACCGATGCCGGCGGCGTCACGAAGATGGAAATGGAGGAAGGCTTCCGTTTGAGCCTTCTGGGCGTGCCCGTGGAGATCAGTCACGTCATGCCGCGGGTAAGCGGGTCGAGCCAGATTCCGCTGCTCATCGGCGACATCTACCAGTCCTCCACGCTGGGCCGGCGACAGGCGCTGATGATCGAACAGAGCCGCGAGGCGCTGTTCACGCAGCGAGAAATTGCTGTGCTGGGTACGGGCCGGTGGAGCATCAACAACCATTCACTGGGCGATGCCGCCACGCCCGGCCCGGTCATCGGCGTGATGACCAAGGCGGCGGGCTGAACCATCGAGCAACGCCCGATCAAACGCCCTTCGATCGACATTTGAAAGGCGTTTCAACTGCGATTCACAACCGTGCCCGGCATCGCGCCGGGCACGGCTTGAAGGGCAGCCAAAGGTGAAACGAACTTCCCCCAAGGAACCAAACCATGCGCCGCACACTCCATCTCATCCTGGCAACATTCGGCTGCGTCATGGGCGACTTGATTTTCTTTCGCTCCGCCTGGCGCGAGGCGCGTGAGGTCGGCCTGCGATCATTCCTCTCAATGAGGTGGGCGATGGTCCGCCTTGTGGCGAACCTCGGCAAGAAGGAAGCCATCAAGCTGACCAGGATGATCTGCGCGATTGTGTTGGAAATCGCCCCGCGTGTGGAACTGCTGCGCCAAGCTCTTCGACATGCCGCCGATGCTTCGCATCCTTCCAAGGCCATCAAGCCCGCGCAGATCACCGCCGCGGTCCACCGCTTCGCCCGTGATGCGGTGGATGAACAACTCTTGCAGACGATGAAAGGAGTCCACCATGTCTAAACCCGACGACATCAAGTTCAAGGTCGGCATCGAAGCGGACCAGGCGATCGATGGGCTGAAACAGGTCGCCCAGGGCACGAAGAATCTGAACGAGGATGTCGCGGACTCCGGCAAGACCGCGTCCGGCGTCTCCGGCGATCTGCGCAAACTCTCCAACGCAACACAGGACCTGCGCGAAGCGAACGCCAAAGCAAGCCGCAGCGTCAATGATGTCTCGGACAGCCTCGGCGAACAATCATCCACCGCGTCCAGGGCCGGCGCCTCCATCGCCGACATGGCGACGCAATGGGCCGGTGCGATCGCCCTGGGACCGGCGATCTTCTCCATGCTCGACGGCATCAACGAGCGCCTCAAGGAAGGCGCGAGACTGTCCGCTGAAATGGGCAAAAACATGCAGGGCCTGTCCGCCAACATCGGCGGCAACGAAGCCCACAAACTCACCGATGACCTGATCAACATCGCGGCGGACAGCGGCTTCGACAAGCAAGGCATGATGCAGCTCGCCGACTTCATGGAGTCGGCGACGAATCTGCGCCCCAACATGAACGCCCACCAGCGCAAGGCCCTGGCCGAGCAGGGCGCACTGTTGCAGCGCGCCACCGGCAAGGGCGGCGACCAGGCTTTTCAACTGATCAACACCGTCGCCCAGAATTACAACATGACCGACGCCCAGGCGACGGACTTCGTGACCGGTCTGCTCGGCGGCGGCATGAACGAATCGACCATCGCCGACTTCGCCTCCAAAGGCGCGGACCCGAAATTCATCGCGGCGGCTTATGCCGCGCGCGAACGATTGCCCCTCAACGTCGGCGGCGGCCAGATCAACTCGCTCATCGCCGCCATGCGCAAGACCGACACGGAAGGCTACCTCGCCCCCGAACTGGAGGACATCGGCATCACCGAAGAGATGCCGCCCTGGCAGCGCGTGGAGCGCGCCTTCGCCGCCCGAAGCGCCGGCGAGATCAATGAAGGGCAGTTCTACAAGCTGATGGGCGGGCAGTCCACCGAAGCCTTCGTGCGTGCCATCGCGCCTGAAATGACGCGGGCCGGGGCGGTCGATGAAGCCCTGGCCGCTCTGCTCGATCCCGACCTGGCTGAAAGCGCCGTCGCCCGGAAGTTGGCCAACCCGGACTACCGCCGACATGAGCGGATGAACCGCGCGCAGCTTCGCACGGATGTCGCCAAATACAAGCAGGCGATGTCCAACGTCGGCGAGGGTCAGATGCAGGCCGAAGCCGAACTGGAAGCGGAGGGCGTGCCCAAGTGGATGCAGAAGTTGGGTACGCCGTGGATATGGGGGCACAGTTTCTTGAACAGCAGCGATGAAGCGGTGAACAACCTCGACGGTGCCAACCTCGACGAAATCTACAAGATGACAGGTCGATACCAGGAAATCCAGGACCGCGTGCAGCAGAGGATCAGCGACCCCAACAACATCAACCTGAACGACCTGCCCCCCGCCCCCAATGGCGGCAGCCTGCGAGGTCGCGGCGCTCTGGATGTGATGCTGCGCGGAGCCGCGCCGTCCATCAACTACATCATCACCAACCTCAACGGCTGCAACATTGACACGAGAAGCCCGCTGGCCGATATGTCGCCCAACCAGGTGAAGTTCAGGGAATGATCCCCCGAAAATCACTCGAAATTTCCGGGAAATGAATCGCCGATAATCAAGCCGAAAATCGCACGTTATTCAACGTGTCACAACGACTTGCGACAAAGGCGGTGCCAAACGGCAATTCCGAGATGCGCGGAAATGATCCTGCAAAAACCCCTGTTTCCCGCTTTCACCGCCGGCCACCCACTTCAAAATCAGTCGGCGCGCCAAGCAGCGCTAGGTTGATCTTGCTCACGTCTCAAATCATTGCAGTTAAATCACTTGCGGCGCCTTTGTGAGACTCCGTGCATCTCCGTGGGTCTTCGTGCATTTCCGACCATCTGCGCTGGCCAACGACAATCGCATATGCCCCTTGACGCCCGATTTATTAGCGCTTGCGCAATTTAATCAC
>CAZYPK010000045.1:0-31813 GCA_964649195.1 uncultured Phycisphaeraceae bacterium | reverse complement strand
CCGATTCGTTTGCGATGGCCCCGCTTTGGGGGCCTGAGCAAACGAAACTCGCGCGACAGGCGAACGATCCAGGCACGATCATCAGCCGCGCGAGTTTCGTTTGCTTCAGCCCGCGGACGGGCTTCGCAAACGAACGGCTCGGCGGGAGCCTCGCCCTCCCAGCGGGAGCCTCGCCCTCCCATATGCTTTTACCCCCGGCTCCCTCGGCTCTTTCGGCTCTTTCGGCTCCAATGCGTGGTTTTTTCCGGGGGTTCAGACTATCATTTTCCGCTCGATCATTTGACGGCTGCCCATTCCGTCAGCCTTGTATCCCGACCTTTGCCAACAACAATGTCCGGTTGCCATGCGAATGAAAAGAACCACCCTTGTCGCCCTTGCCGTCCTGATGGTCATCAGCCGTGGCGCGATGGCTGATGGCGTTGATTTTCAGCGAGACATTCAGCCGCTCTTTGTGAAGCATTGTTATTCGTGCCACGGCGCCGACAAGCAGCGGGGCGGGCTTCGGCTGGACATCAGGAAAGCCGCGCTGGAAGGCGGGGACATCGGCCCTTCATGGATCGCAGGCAAGGCCAATGAAAGCGAGATCATCAAGCGCGTGCGCGGCGATGATCCCGATGAGATCATGCCTCCCAAGGGCGATCCGCTGACCAAGGCGGAAGTGGCGCTGCTCGCCAAATGGATCGATGGCGGAGCCGTCTGGCCCGAAGGTGAGCCGGCGGAGGTCGGGCGGCGCAAGAGCGACCACTGGTCCTTTCAGCCGGTGGTTCGTCCGGCCTTGCCGAAGGTGAAGGATGAATCCTGGCCGCGCAATGGGATCGATCATTTCATTCTCGCCAAACTCGAATCGCAGGGTCTGAAGCCTTCGCCCGAGGCGGATCGTTACACGCTGATTCGCCGGCTGTATCTGGATCTGCTGGGCCTGCTGCCGACGCCGGAGGAGGCCGATGCGTTTGCGAAGGACACCTCGAAGGATGCGTATGAGAAGCTGGTGGATCGGCTGCTCGCCTCGCCGCATCACGGGGAACGATGGGGGCGGCACTGGCTCGATCAGGCCCGCTATGCCGACTCCAACGGCTACTCGGTGGACAGCCCGCGCACGATGTGGCCCTACCGCGACTGGGTGATTCGCGCCATCAATGATGACATGCCCTTCGATGAGTTCACCATCGCGCAGCTGGCCGGCGACCTGCTGATCAAGGAACGGCAGGCGAAAGGCAAATCCGAAACCCCCGATCGGCAATCCGAAATGGATTTGCTGATCGCCACCGCGTTTCATCGCAACACGATGATCAACCAGGAAGGCGGCGTGAAGGCGGACCAGTTCCGCATCGAGGCGAGCTACGACCGCGTGGCCACCACGTCGCAGGTCTGGCTCGCCCTGACCATGGCCTGCGCCCAGTGCCACACCCACAAGTTCGACCCCATCACCCAGAAGGAGTACTACCAGTTCTTCGCCTTCTTCAACAGCACCGAGGATGACAACAACATCGGCCCGACGGTGCAGGTGGTCACCCCCGAAATCGAACAGCGGCTGGCGTCGATGGAGAGGAGCCTCGCCGCCGCCGAGCAGAAGCTGCGCGATCTCGACCAGGCGCAAAAGACCGCCGCAGGCAAGACCCCGGCATCGCGGCAGGCGGCGAAACCCGGCGAAACCCGGTGGATCACGCTGGAGCCGGTGAAGCTCGAATCCAAGGGCGGGGCGACGCTCAAGCCGCTCGACGACGGCTCGATCCTCGTCACCGGCAAACTGCCCGCCAACGACACCTACGAAATCACCGCCAAAACCAAACTGCCTCGCCTGGCGGGGCTGCGACTGGAGGCGCTCACGCACGACAGCCTGCCCTCCAAAGGTCCGGGACTCATCAGCACCGGCAACTTCGTGCTCACCAAGCTGATGCTCGAAAAGGACGGCAAGGAAATCCCCTGGTCCGACGCCCAGGCCAGCCATTCGCAGCCCGGCTACCCCATCGAACACGCCATCGATGACGAACGCGACACCGGCTGGGCCATCAACGTCGGCAAAGGCACGCCGGCCGGCGTGAGGATGAACGACAATCATACGGCTTACTTCCTGCTCGCCGAGCCGATCCTCACGGGCAACGCCACCTTCCGCGTCTCCCTTCGCTTCGAAAGGAATCCCAACTACCTGCTGGGTCGTTTTCGCCTGAGCTTCACGGATGATGTCTCGCTGCTTCGCCCCGAAACGCTGCCCGCCGGCAACGAACGGGAAACGCTGGTGAAGGAAATCGCCTCGCTGAAGAAGCAGATCACCGATGGCCGAAAAAATGTGCCTTCGCTGATGGTGATGCGCGAGCTGCCCAAGCCCCGGCCATCGCACATTTTCATCCGTGGCGACTTCCTGCGCCTGGGCCCAGAGGTGACCCCCGATGTGCCGGAGGTGCTGCCGGAGCTCAAGAGACAGGAGATTCCAAATCTCAAATCTCCAATCTCAAATCCCAAATCCGACATCTCAAATCCGAAATCCGAAATCCGAAATCCGAAATCCCTTCCCACCCGTCTCGACCTGGCCCGCTGGCTGGTTTCGCCGGAGAATCCGTTGACGCCGCGCGTGACGATGAACCGCGTCTGGATGCGCTACTTCCCCAAGGGCCTCGTCGAAACCGAGGAGGATTTCGGCACGCAAGGCAGCAGGCCCACGCACCCTGAGCTGCTCGACTGGCTGGCCGGCGAGTTCGTGTCGCCGCAATCATCAACCCAAAATCTCAAATCCCAAATCTCAGATCTCAAATCTCAAATCTCAAATTCCCAATCTCCAATTCCCAATCTCAAATCTCAAATTTCAAATCTCAAATCCGAACCCGCTTCAACCCGCCACGCGCCGCTCGAAACCTACACCGTCCCCCTCCCCTGGTCGATGAAGCACATGCACAAGCTCATCGTCACCAGCGCCACCTATCGGCAGGCGTCGCATCACCGCGACGACCTGGCCGAGATCGATCCGTTCAACAAGCTGCTCGCCCGGCAATCGCGCCTGCGCGTCGAGGCCGAGATCATCCGCGATCTGTCGCTGGCCGCCGGCGGTCTGCTGTCAAGCAAGATCGGCGGCCCCAGCGTGCGCCCGCCCCAGCCGCCGGGGGTCTATGAGTTCACCCAGAACCGCCAGGGCTGGACCGTGGCCACCGGCGAGGACCGCTACCGCCGGGGCATCTACACGTTCTTCTTCCGCAGCGCGCCGTACCCGATGCTCTCGACGTTTGATGTGCCCAGCCTGACGCAGACCTGCACCGCCCGCATCCGCAGCAACACGCCGTTGCAATCGCTCACGCTGGCCAACGATGAGGCGATGTTCGAAATGGCGCAAGGCCTGGCCTCGCGCGTGCTGGCAACGAAGGCGACGGATGCGGATCGCATGGCGCGGCTCTTCCGACTCTGCCTCACCCGCCAGCCCGACGCCTTTGAAGTCAAACGAATGCACACCTTCCTGATCCGGCAACGCGACCGTTTCACGAAGGACACCACCGCCGCGAAGCAGGTGGCGCCTCAGAAACGGCCCAAAGAAATCAGCGACACCGAAGCCGCCGCATGGACCGCGGTGGCCCGTGCGGTGATGAACCTCGACGAGTTCATCACCCGCGAGTAGCGATGCGAAGCCATCGCATTTAGCCGTCCGCCTCGGCGGACGAACGAACGCCTCATGCCCCGCACCCGACCGAGTTTCCCATGAATCACAACACCATCACACCTCAAGCCATCCGCAGCGCCCGCCAGCATCTGGCCACGCGCCGCCACTTCTTCCAACAGTGCTCCGTCGGTCTCGGCTCCATCGCGCTGGCCTCGATGTCGAACCCTTCATCCACCATCGCCGCCAAGACGCCTTCCGTTTCACCGATGGCCGCGAAGAAGCCGCACCACCGCGCCAAGGCGAAGAACATCATCTATCTCTTCATGGCCGGCGGGCCATCGCAGCTTGAACTCTTCGAGGACAAGCCCAAGCTCACCGAGTTCGATGGCAAGGCCCCGCCCAGGGAATTCATGGAAGGCCGCCGCTTCGCCTTCCTCAAGGGTGACATCAAACTGCTCGGCGGGCGCCGCACCTTCGGACGCTACGGCAAGAGCGGCGCGGAACTGAGCGATCTGCTTCCCTATCACCGCGACATCGTCGATGACATCTGCTTCGTGCGCGGCCTGTCCACCGATGTCTTCAACCACGGCCCGGCCAAAATCTTCATGAACACCGGCGCGCCGCAGCCCGGCCGACCTTCGATGGGAAGCTGGATCACCTACGGCATCGGCAGCGAATCACAGGATCTGCCCGGGTTCGTCGTGCTCCAGTCCGGTCCGCGCGGGCCGCGCGCCGGAGCCACGCTCTGGTCCTCCGGCTTCATCCCCACCACCTACCAGGGCGTCCCCTTTCGAGGCACCGGCGATCCGATCCTCAACCTCGCCAGCCCCAAAGGCATCGACGCGAACATACAGCGGGACTTCTTCGATGCCGTCGGCGATCTGAACAGCCATCGCCTCGATGTCACCGGCGATCCTGAAATCGCCACGCGAATCGCCGCCTACGAAATGGCCTACCGCATGCAGACCAGCGCGCCCGAGCTCATGGATATCTCGAAGGAATCGCCGGAGACTTTGAAGAGGTACGGGGCGCAGCCGGGCAAGGCTTCGTTCGCCAACAACTGCCTGCTGGCCCGTCGCCTCATCGAGCGCGGCGTGCGTTTCGTGCAGCTCTACCACACCAACTGGGATCATCACGGCGGACCGGGCGAAACACTCGAAAAAGATCTGGTGAACACCGCACGCGCCGTCGATCAGGGTTCAGCCGCGCTGGTGCGCGATCTCAAGGAACGCGGCCTGCTTGAAGACACTCTCGTGATCTGGGGCGGCGAGTTCGGCAGAACACCGATGGGTGAGCCGCGCGATTCCACCGGCCGCGATCATCACATCGACGCCTTCACCGTCTGGATGGCCGGCGGCGGGGTGAAGCCCGGCTTCAGCTTCGGCAAGACCGATGAACTGGGCTTCGGCGCCACCGAAGGCAAGTGCCATGTCCACGATCTGCACGCGACGATTCTGCACCTGCTTGGCATCGAACACACCAAACTCACCTATCGCTTCCAAGGCCGCGACTTCCGACTCACCGATGTGCATGGCAAGCTGATCAACGAGATTCTGCTGTGATGAGCGATGTTTTTGTCAGCCCGTCCCGGAGCCTGAGAACTTTGGGGTGAGAACTTTTGGATGGCTTGGGGCTGAGTCCGCGAAGCCCCGGCCCGGTGCGCCTTGTTGTGACAAAAACCTTTGACCGCAGTCACCCACCTGCCGCGCGATCAGCCGGGGCTTCGCAAAGCCTCAGCCCCAGCCACCCAAAAGTTTTCAGGTTCCATGCGGGGCTTTGACGGATCGATTTTCGGAGTTCTTCATGCACCGCCGCTTTCTCATGCTCGCCGGCCTTCTTGGTTTTCTCGGCGTGCTGCTTGGCGCGTTCGGAGCGCACGGACTGAAGGGAAAACTCAGCAAGGAAATGCTCGAGACCTTCGAGGTCGGCGTGCGTTATCACCTCGTTCACGCGGTCGCGCTGCTGGTCGTCGCATCGCTGGCAGGGCTCCATCCGCGGCGATCGCTTGATGTGGCGGGCTGGAGCTTCGTGCTTGGCATTCTCATCTTCTCCGGCTCGCTTTACGTTCTCGCCGTCAGCGGCTTCACCAAGCTGGGCATGATCACGCCCGTCGGCGGCGCTGCGTTCATGGTCGGCTGGATCGCGCTGGCGGTGGCGGGGTGGAATGAGAGACAGCGGTGAGAGAAAATGACCAATGGCCATTGCAAGCGGCAAAGTGGAGAAGTGACGGCCCGGTCTTTATCCCTCCACTTTGCAATTTTCATTTTGCAATGGTCATTGGACATTTCACATCGGTTTGCCTTGCCCTCACCTGCTTCAATCGCTCCGCTGGCGCAGCGATTGAAGCTGTCCTCTCCCGGAGGGAGAGGGCGCGGAGCCGGAAAATCACATCGGTGCGACATCGACCGACACGCTCAGCTTGTGCGCTCCGCCTGCGAGCACGACGCCCTTGATCGGGCTGACATCGCCGTAGCAGCGGCCCCACGCGAGGGTGATGTGGCGCTGGCCGGCCATGCAGCCGTTGGTCGGATCGAAATCGACCCAGCCCACCGGGGGACAGTAAACGCCCAGCCAGGCGTGCGAGGCATCGGCGCCGACGAGCCTCGGTTTGCCCGGCGGCGGATCGGTGCGCAGATAACCGCTCACATATCTTGCCGCCAGCCCCAGCGAACGCAGGCAACCGATTTGAAGATGGGCGAAATCCTGGCAGACGCCGACGCGGTCGGTGAGCACTTCCTCGATCGATGTGGCCAGCGTGGTGGCCTTGGGTGTGTATCTGAACTCGCGCCTGATGCGCTGCGTCAGATCGAGCGCCGCCTCGAAGAGCGGCCGATCCTGCGGAAAGGATGGCAAAGCATATTCAGCCAGCGCGGGACTTGTTGTGATGTAAGGCGAATCGTAAAGAAACTGTGAAGCATCAATCGTCTCGTCATCAAGCTCGCTTCGAAGCCGATCGGGCAGCTCCTGCCACGGCGGCGACGCCGGCGGCGCGGCGAGATCGATGGTGCTGACCATGACGCGGGTGATGGAGGTGATCGTCAGCCGGCTGTGCGGCTCGAAGATGGCGAAGCTCGTCACGGGATTGCCGAAGTAATCGACATGATCGGTCATGCTCTCGGGCTGCGGCTGCACGTAAAGCTCCCGTCTCGTGCAATTCTGCGTCGGCAACTCGCGCAGCTTCAGATGCACCTGGTTGTGACTCGTCGCCGCAGGCTCGGCGTAATCGTAAATCGTTTTGTGGGTGATCTGGTAAAGCATAAGTTCCGAGTTCCGAATTCCGAGTTTCGAGTTCCGAGTTGAGAGCCGAAGTCTTCATGACTCGGAACTCGGAACTCGAAACTCGGACCCCGGAACTTATTCACATCCCATATTCGCTTAGGTGCTGAATCTTTCTTGCGTGGCTCAGGTACGTCCGCATCAGCACGGCACTGAGTTCGTTGAGATCGCGGTTGAAGCGATCGAGCAGTTCCATCAACATCGCGCGCTGCTTGCGCGGGTTGGGCTGGGCGAGCGTGAGGATGTCGGCCAGTCGAACGGTGGTCAGAGCGTTCATCGTCAGCCGCTGTTCAGGCGGCCGGGTGGCGGAACGCGAATCGCCGACAAGTTGATCGACATGCTGCGAAAGCTCGGTGAGCTGGTAGGCCAGCGAGCGCGGATTGGTTTCATCCATCAGCAGCAGATCGAGCACCGGGCCGGCCTCGAAGCCGGTCATGTAGCGCGAACGATACGTCATCGCGCTGTTGGCGATTTCCAATAGGGCTTCGAGCCGGTTGCCTTCGATGGCGTCGCTGCGCTGTAGACCAAAGCGAAGAACGGTGAGCAGGGCCGAGGCGCGTTCGATGCGGCGGCCGATGTCGAGGAACCGCCAGCCCTTTTCACGGGTCATGCCCTCCATCGCCTGACCGCCGAACGCGGCAAGGGTGAAGAGAGCGCCATCGAGCAAGTCCAACGCCGACTGAAGCTGCATTGCCTCGTTGACGTTGGGCAGCGCGAAGTCATCGATGAGCCTGGTGACGATGCGCCACGAATCGAGCGAGATGCGGTCGCGGACGCCGGCGGCGATGCGGTGAAGCTTTTCGATGTCGCCGCGGATGGAGAACGGCCGCTCTTCGTCGAAGAGCAGCGAGATGACCTGCGCCCCCAGCGTGCTGACATCAAACTTCGGATCGTTCTCATCGAGCAGGCCGACCATGCGGCCCTGGCCGGCCAGGACGTTGGCCAGGCCTGGAATCACGGCAAAATCGGCGGCTTCGGATTCATCGGTCATGTGCCGGACCATGACACGCACCACGCGCATCGCCGATTCGATCCGCTCGGCATAACGGCCCAGCCAGAAAAGATTGTCCGCCACGCGCGAAGGCAGCACGAAGCCCGCGCGGGAAAGCTCGACCGGGCTGCCGGCCGGTCGAAGCAGTGAGAAAGTGGAGACCGGCGCGTCGCTGATGATCCACGTGTCCTTGCTGCCGCCGCCCGCCTGCGTGCTGACGAGAATCGAATCCTGCGAGCCGCTGACGCGCGTCAGGCCGCCGGGCATCACCATGTACGAACCGTCAGGCATTGCCGCGGCAAAGACGCGCACCATCACATGGCGCGGCTCCAGCGCGCCGTTGAACCACGTCGGCGCCGTCGAAAGCGTGACGCGCTCCTGCGCCACAAAACGATGCGGATGCTGCGCCATGCGCGCCAGCAGCTCCTCGCGGCCCGCGTCATCGAGCCGGTCGCCAAAGTGAAGCGTGCTGCCCATCGTCGGGTAGGCGGCTTTGATGACCAGACGATCAAGCTGCGCGATGGCGGCTTCCATCGCGTCGGGCTGGCCGCACCACCAGGTGGCGACCGAAGGCATCTTCAATTCCTCACCGAGCACGATCGGACAGAGCGTGGGAAGAAACGCCATGATCGCCGGCGTATCGACCACGCCCGAGCCCAGCGAATTGGCGACGACGACGTTGCCCGCCCGCACCGCGCCGACGAGGCCGGGGATGCCCAGGATCGAATCATCGCGCAGCTCCAGCGGATCGCAGAAGCTGTCATCCTGCCTGCGAAGAATCGCATCAACCGGCAGCAGGCCGCTTAGCGTCTTGAGATACACGCGCCTGTCGCGCACGGTCAGATCGCCGCCTTCAACGAGCGTGCAGCCCAGGTATCTGGCGAGGTAGGCGTGCTCGAAATAGGTTTCGTTGAACGGGCCGGGCGTGAGCAAGACGACGCGGGGATTTTCCTTGTGCATCGGCGCCATGTCGAGAAGCATCTCGCGCAGCTTCGCGAAATACTCGGCAAGGCGGTGCACCTGCGCATCGCGGAACACATCGGGCAGCGAGCGGGTGATGACCAGCCGGTTTTCCAGCGCGTAGCCCGCGCCGCTGGGCGCCTGCGTGCGGTCGCTGACCACCCACCACTGTCCGCTGGGGGAACGCGCCAGGTCGGCGGCATAAATGTGCAGGTGGGTGCTTCGCGGCAGCGGTACGTTGCACATGGGCCGGAGAAAACCGGGATTGGAAAAGACCAGGCCGGCGGGCAGCGCGCCTTGCCTGAGCAGGTTCTGCGGGCCGTAGATGTCGGCCATGATGTGGTTGAGCAGCGCGGCCCGCTGGGCGATGGCGGCCTCGATGACCTTCCACTCGTCGGAGGAGATGATCAGCGGCACCGCGTCGAGCTGCCAGGGCCGGTCCATGCCGCGCGGGTCGCCATAGACGTTGTAGGTGACGCCGTTCTCGTGAATGAGCCGCCGGCCTTTTTCCCAGCGGCGCTGAAGCTCATCGGGCCCCATCGCCTCGAGCGCGGAAACCAGCGGCTTCCACGCGGGACGCATTTCACCGGTGCCGGCGATCAACTCATCAAAATGATCGGGGGCCGACTCATAGCGCCAAAGCGCGCGGGCCTGCGGTGAGGCCACGGAAGAAGGCGGCATGGTGGGCGGCGGAGGATTCATGAGACGAATGCAGTGCGAAGGAACGACGGGTTACGTGGTGATAGAACCTCTTTGAGTATCGGCCAACCGGCGAGGTCATTCGCACTGCCGTGATGGCAAAACACGATGCGAAGCAGTGTAACCGTTCATGATCATTACGGATGATTGACTCATTGCACGATGGATGTACGCCGGCAGTGAGCGGGGCAACCGCGACAACAACGCCCTATCCCTCTGGAAGAGGGCGTTGCTGTCGCGGCAGAGCCGCTCTGCGGGTTAAGGTTTTCACATCACTTTTCGCCGCAGGTCGAGCGTGTAGGGGAACTCGGCGCTGGGCTGTTCCTGCGGGATGACGACGGGGCCGGGCGTGTGGCCGTGGTTGAGGAAGCGGTTGGAGCGGCGGGACTCGGCCTCCATGGCGTTGATGGGGAAGGAACTGTAACTGAGGCCGCCGGGGTGCGCGACGTGGTACGCGCAGCCGCCGATGGAGCGGTTGTTCCAGGTGTCGATGACATCGAAAACCAACGGCGTATCGACTGGAATCGTCGGATGCAGACAGCTTGGCGGCTGCCAGGTGCGATAGCGGATACCGGCGACAAACTGCGCGTGAACCCCCGTGGGCCGCAGCGGCAGACGGCGGCCGTTGCAGGTGATGATGTGTCTGGTGTTGAGCAGGTTGCTCGCCTTGATCTGCACGCGTTCGAGGGAGGAATCGACATAGCGTGCCGTGCCGCCGGGGCCGGGCTCCTCACCAAGAACGTGCCACGGCTCGATGGCCTGCCGCAGCTCGAGCTCGATGCCCGCGTGCTCGACCTGACCGAAGACGGGGAAGCGAAACTCGAAGTGCGGTGCGAACCACGTTCCACTGGTCGGATAGCCATGACGATTCATGTCACTCATCACATCCTCGAAATCGGACCAGACAAAATGAGGCAGCATGAAGCGATCGTGAAGCTGCGTGCCCCAGCGGATCGGCCGCTCGGTATAAGGCTTGTTCCAGAAGCGGGCGATCATCGCTCGCAAAAGAAGCTGCTGCGTCAGGCTCATGCGGGCATGCGGCGGCATTTCGAAGGCGCGAAACTCGACGAGGCCCAGTCGGCCCGTCGAGGAATCAGGCGAATAAAGCTTGTCGATGCAGAATTCGCTGCGGTGCGTGTTGCCTGTGAGATCGGTCAGCAGATGGCGGAAGAGACGATCGACGAGCCATGGCGGGGGCGTGCCTTGCGTTCTGAGTTGCGCATCGAGTTCCTGGAAGGCGATGTCGAGCTCGTAAAGGCTGTCATGCCTGGCTTCATCGATGCGCGGCGCCTGGCTGGTGGGACCGATGAACATGCCGCAGAAGAGGTAGCTGAGCGAGGGATGGTTGAGCCAGTAAGCGAGCAACGAGCGAAGCAGATCGGGCCTGCGCAGGAAGGGTGAATCGGCTGGCGTCGCGCCGCCGACGACGATGTGGTTGCCGCCGCCGGTGCCGGTGTGGCGGCCGTCAAGCATGAATTTTTCAGTGCCCAGCCGCGCGAGCCGCGCTTCCTCGTAAAGCACGGTCGTGCTCATGACCAGTTCATCCCAGCTATGAGCCGGGTGTACGTTGACTTCGATCACGCCCGGATCAGGCGTGACCTTGATGTGATTGAGCCTCGGATCAAACGGAGGCAGATCGCCTTCGAGAATAACGGGCATGCTCAGCGCATCGGCGGTGTCCTCGATGGCGGTGACGAGATCGAGGTAATCCTCCACCGTTGAAACAGGCGGCATGAAAATGTGCAGCCGCCCATCGCGCGGCTCGATGCACAGCGCGGTGCGCACCACCCACGACGCCGACTCGCCGACCTCCGGAATGCGATCGACATCAGCGGTCAATTCCTCCACATCCACCGCAGCGCCGTTTCGGCTGCGCACCTTGCGACGGCGGGCGACCACTTCGCGAAGTGCCGCCTCTTCTTCATTCTCATGCAGCGACATCGCGAAGTTCCGCTGATGCATCGGCGGCGGCAGCGGCTGACGCGGAGCAAACGGATCGACCGGATGAACATGCGGATACTGTGCCGCGGCAACCCAGGGCAGACTGCCCAACGGCAGACGCAACCCGATCGCCGAGTCGCCGGGGATCAGCACGACATGCTTGCCGCGCAGCATCCACAGCCCGCTCTGCCAGACGCGCTCCTCGCCCTGCCAGTCGCGCTTGAGCGGCAACACATAGCCCACCGGCTCGTTCAGCCCATGCTTGAACACCCGACGAAGTCGCTCGCGCTCCTCCGGCTCCTTGAGCCGGCTGTCGGTCGGTTCGACATTCACCGGCAGGCGGCCTTCGCGCTGGAGGAAATGCACCGGGTCTTCAAACGCCGGGGCTGCATACGCCGGTAACACACCCAGCCTCGCGCTCAGCGCCGCGATGAACTGCTTCGCATCGTTCTGCGTGTAGTGATATTTCGTCTTCTCATTACAGATCAGGTCTTCATTCTGCCAGATCGGGAGGCCGTCTTTGCGCCAGTAGCAGGAGAGCGCCCAGCGTGGCAACTGCTCGCCGGGATACCACTTGCCCTGCCCGAAATGAAGCAGGCCGCCGGGGGCGAAACGTTCACGCAGCCTGCGAATCAGGTTCTCGGAAAGCTTGCGTTTGTTGGGTCCGACTGCGGCAATGTTCCACTCGGCGCCGTCCATGTCATCGATGGAGACAAACGTCGGCTCGCCGCCGAGCGTCAGCCGGACATCGCCTTTGCGAAGCTCCTGATCGATCTGATGGCCCAGCGCTTCGATGGTCTGCCACTGCTCTTCGGTGTAAGGCTTGGTGACGCGCGGCGATTCGAAAATGCGCGTCACTTTCATCTCATGTTCAAACTCCACTTCGGCTTCATCGACCATGCCGCTGATCGGTGATGCCGATTGCGGATCGGGCGTCGCCGCGACGGGAATGTGTCCTTCACCGGCGAACAGCCCGCTCGTCGGATCAAGCCCGACCCAGCCTGCGCCGGGCAGATACACTTCACACCACGCATGGAGATCGGTGAAGTCATTGTCCGCACCGCTGGGACCGTCGAGCGATTTCTGATCGGGCTTCAGTTGAATGAGATAGCCCGAGACAAAGCGGGCGGCAAGTCCCATGTGGCGCAGAAGCTGCACGAGCAGCCACGCACTGTCGCGGCAGGAGCCGCTGCGAAGCTCGAGCGTCTGCTCCGGGGACTGCACGCCCGGCTCCATGCGGATCTGGTAACCGATGTCGTGTCGCAAACGCCCGATGAGATCGACGAGAAAATCAATCGTTCGTCGTTTGAAGCGCGGAATCGTGGCGAGGTAATGCCGCAGCAATGATCCCGGTTCGGACTTGTGAAGGAACGGAGCAATCTCCCGCGCCAGAGACGGGTCGTAGTCGAACGGAAACTCCTCGGCATTGGGTTCGAGGAAAAAATCAAACGGGTTGATCACCGTCATCTGTGCGATGAAATCAACCGTCACGGAAAAAACCTTCGCCTTTTTGGGAAAGACCAGGCGGGCCATGTAATTCGACTGCGGGTCCTGCTGCCAGTTGATGAAATGCTCGCCCGGCTCGATCTTCAGCGAATAACTGGTCACCGGTGTGCGTGAATGCGGTGCCGGCCGCAGGCGAACGATCTGCGGGCCAAGCTGCACGAGACGGTCGTAGCGATAAGTGGTGCGATGATGAAGGGCGACTCGAATGCTCACGAGGGGAATCTCCAGGAGACCGGCCGAGGCACGACCTCGCGGAGGTTGATTATAGGAGGCGGTGCAACGTAGTGGTGCGGGGACGGGGGAATCAGGCACGGGAGCTTCAGCTCCCGTGGAGCAGAAGTCAGAAGTCAGAGCGAAGCCGCAAGCGGCTGTGGGCACTGTTCTCCTGTCCCCTGACTTCTCTGCGGCTCGGACGCTGCATTCCCTTTATGTCGGTCGGTTCGGTTGAAGGGAACAGGGAATCTTCCTTATCGAAAATCGTCGGGTTTTCAGACCGGTCCCCCTTGATTTTCGGACTCTGGCGAACAACGATTGTGATGGAGCGGACAGGTGTGCAGGTTCCGCGTGATGGACGGGACCGTTCGCCCTTGAAATGACCTCCTATCTTGGGTTGACCTCCCCCGACTCAACCCAAGGACTCGCCCCAGGCAGGCCCCCCGACGCTGCCTGGGGTTTTTTATGCGCTACGCAAGTTCCGGGTTCCGAGTTTCGGGTTCCGAGTTGGAAAGACCGGAACGGCCCACTCCAACAAAACCTGGAACATGGAACATGGAACTCAAAACTCGGAACTCGAAACCCGGAACCCGGAACTTATTCTTAACCTCCCCGAGTATTCGGACGATGAACCACTGGTTCGTCATCCATCCAGGTTTCGAGCGGCAGATCATCGCGTTTCGTGTGAACGTCGCGGCGGCCGCCGCCCGGCGACCGCAACGAGTGGGAGTGAGCATGGCATTCGGCTTTTCGACAACGCGATACTCTCCCATCGCCATCGACTTTGGCGCGGACAGCATCAAGATGCTCCAGGTGGTCCTTGGCGAGCCGCCGCAGATCATCGCCGCCGCCGCCGCCGATCTGCCCGAACACGCCCGCACCGATCCCGCCGCCCGCCATGCGTTCTACGTCGAGGCCATCAGGATGATGCTCAAGTCGCAGCCGTTCAAGGGCAAACGCGCCGTCTGCTCCATCCCCGCCTACCAGTCCCTCGTGCAGCATCTGCAAATCGCCAAGGTCGAACACGAAGACCTCGATGAACAGATCGGCGTCTATCTGCGCCAGCGCCTGAATGTCGATCCCTCGCGCATGGTCATCCGCTCCGCCCACGTCGGACAGATCGTCCGCGAAGGCGCCGCCAAGCAGGAGGTCATCTGTTTTGCCGTGAGCAAGGATGCGGTCATGCGGCACATCGAAACCGCCCACCGCGCCAAGCTCGAAGTGGCCGACCTGCACTGCGAGCCGCACGCGATCATCAGGTCATTCGCCCACCTGTATCGGCGTGCGGATGATGATCAACGAACCACCTGCTTCATCGACATCGGCGGCGCCGCGACCAAGGTCGTGATCACCCACGGCACGCAGCTCGTCTTCGCCCAGAACATCCACGCCGCCGGCGATCACCTCACCCGCGCCGCCGCCAAGAGCCAGTCGCTGAGCTTCGGCGAAGCGCGCAAACGCCGCATCGCGCAGGCGAAGAACGTGCGCCCGCCCACCGAGGCGATCAGGACGCCCGTGCCCGCCACGACGGCAACCGCAAACGATCGCCGGGGCACCGGCACACCCACCGGCATCGCCGCCATCGACGCCCAGTTCCAGGCCGAGCTGGGCGAACCCCACACCGGCGGCATCGCCACCATCGCCAGCCTCGCCAACCCCGGTCAGCAGGCGGCGGGCGACGGGCAGAACGACATGATCGAATGCCTCATCGATGAGTTGCAGCTTGCCATCCGCTATCACCAGGCGATGTTCGCCAATCGACCCATCGAGAAGCTCGTCTTCCTCGGCGGCGAAGCGAACCACGTCGCCACCTGCCAGAAAATCGCCAAGACCCTGCGCATCGGCGCCCAACTGGGCGACCCGCTCGCCCGCGCCTGCCAGCAGGGCAAAGCCGTCACCGGCATGGGCGTGGACCTCCGCGACCCCCAGCCCGGCTGGGCGGTGCCGTTTGGATTGTGCCTGCTTGAGACGAGCAAATAAATCAGTTCCGAGTTTCGAGTTCCGAGTTCCGAGTTGAAGCGCAGCAATCGAATGGCCTGCCTTTCAACTCGGAACTCGAAACTCGGAACTCGGAACCCTGCCCCGGAGTTAATCATGGCTGACATGAGCTTTCTGCCTGAAGACTACCTCGAACGCCGCGCCCAGCGGCGGACGAACGTCATTTGCGTGACGCTCTTCGTCATCGTCATGAGCACGGTCATCGGGGCCTACTTCGTCAGCGATCAGCAGCGCACCGATGTGCGCAAGCACCGCGATGTGATCAACGCCCGCTTCACCGAGGCGGCCCGCCGGCTGGAACAGCTCGATGAGCTTTACAAGCGCAGGGAGCAGATGCTCAAGAAGGCGAAGGTGACCGGCTCGCTGCTGGAGAAGCTGCCGCGCAGCCTGATCCTTTCGCAACTGGTCAACGCGATGCCCACGACGCTGAGCCTGCTCGAAGTCGAGCTTGAAACCACGGTGCTCAAACCCACGGCATCGGCGGCGCGCACCGCCCTGGAAAAGGCGAAGGCGGACGGCAAGGTGAAGAAGGCCGCGCCCAAAAAAGGAGGGCCGGCGTCCGAACCCGAAATCGAAGTGAAGCCGACGCAGATCAGGCTCATCATCACCGGCGTGGCCAAGACGGACGTGGAGGTCTCGCAGTTCATGGCGGACATCAAGGAGACTCCGCTGTTTTCCAACGTCAACCTGGGCTATTCCGAGCAGGTGAAGATCAACGAAATCTCCATGCGGAAGTTCAAGATTGAAATCATCGTCAACCAGGGAATCGATTTCCGGCAGTTCGAGCCGGTGATGGTCAAGCGCGACCTGAAGCAGAATCCGATGGGAGGCACGGTCAACATCAACGAGAACGGGCAGGTGGTTCCGCGCCTGCCGCGCAACGATCTGATCAGGAACGCTTCGGACACCGCGGGCAAACTCAACAAGGACTGAACCATGAAATTCGGATTCCGCGAAATCCTGTTCATTCTGCTCCTGCTGGCGGTGCCGGTGGGCGCGTATCTGTTCGTCTTCGAGCCGCGTAACAGGCAGATCGACGAGGTGCGCGAGGAGATCAAGCGCAAGCAGGCCAAGCTCGAGGAGCTTGAATCCGCCACGAGGAAGATTCCCGACCTGGGCGAGGAGATCGATCGGTTGACCGACGCCATCGAGATCATCGAGCAGAAGCTGCCCGATGAGCGGAAGGTGGACGAGGTGCTCAAGCAGGTGTGGGAGATGGCGGCCAGGCAGCGTCTGACGCCCAGGAGCGTGCGCACGGACAAGCCGCTGCCGGGCAATCAGTATTCCGAGCTGCCGATTCAGATGGAGATCGTCGGTGATTTCGACGGGTTCTACAGCTTCCTGCTGGAGCTGGAAAAGCTGCCCCGCATCACGCAGTTGCCGAAGATGAAGCTGACGAAGTTCGCCGAGAAGGATGCGGTCCAGGGCCAGATGCGCGCCGAGGTGGTTCTCAGCGTGTTCTTTGAGACCGATGATTCGGCGCACTTTGGCGGGAGCAAACGCGGGAGGAGCAGGCTATGAGATTTGGCAAGCCCAAGGATGAAGAACTCGATGACGATCTGGTCGCACTCGATGATGCGGCCGTCGAAGAGGAGCCTTCGCAGATTCCCCTGATGACCGGCGTGGGCCGGCCCGAGGGCGTCGATGGCGACATCGACTACAGCTCGCTCGACACCGGCAGCAGGCTCATGAACAAGGGCACGATGCTGATCGTGGCCATCATGCTCATCGCCGCCGGCGCGCTCTACGCCATGCGAATGAGCCAGGGCGACGGCAAACAGAGCGAAGAGGTCCGCAAGTCCGAAGCCAAGGTCGAACAGCTCATGACCCAGCTCAAGAGCGCCCAGGCGCTGGGCGGCAATCACAACCTCGCCAAGGGCTCCATCGAAGCCTTGCTCAACGACTCGGAGTTCATCATCGCCCAGCTTGATGTCGATCCCTCCAGGCGGCAGGTGCCTGTCGAGTTCACCAAGAAGAACCCGTTCCATCTCTTCATCGAACGGCCCGTCGATGCGCCGGTCGTCAAGGTCGAACCCAATGCGGAAGAGAAACGGCTGGCGGAACGGATGAAGAAGCTCGAGGGCGATATCTCCCGCATGAAGATTCAGTCGATCTTGCCCAATGGCCGCAGGCCCGTGGCGATCATCGACAACAAGATCGTGCAGGTGGGCGATGCGGTGGGCAGCTTCAAGGTGAAGGAGATTCAGAAACTGGCCGTCGTCCTCGAAGCGGACGGCAAGGAGTTCACGCTGAGCATCGAAAGCGACCCCAACGCAAGACCGGGCAAGGGCCGGTAGGACGGGGCGGTAGGAGACAGGGAACAGGAGACAGAAAACAGAGATCAGATTTCAGATTTCAAATCTCTGTTTCCTGTCCCCTGTCTCCTCACCTCTGATCTCTGACCTCTGATCTCTGTCCCCTGTCCCCTGACCTCTGGTTCTCCCATGGAAAAGACCGAACTGGGCAAATGGCTGCAATCGCTCGATGACGACGAGATCGCCTCGCCTGCGCCGATTCCCCGCCGCGCCACCGAGTCGCTCTCGGACCTGTGGACGCCTGACGATGAGCCGGAGACGACGGCCATCCGGGATCTGGCGCAGGTGATGCTCGACAACGGTGCGATCAGCCCGGCGGAGCTCACCAGCGCCCGGGGCGTGATCTCCAAGACGCCCGGCAAGAAGATGGCGGACATCTTCTTCGAGATGGGCGTCGATGAGGCGGAGATTCAGGCCGCCGCCGCCATCATCAGCGGACTCACCTTCGAGCGTGTCACGCCCGATGACGTCAACGCCAAGCTGCTGGAAAGGCTGGGGCAGGATTACTGCCGCGACCATGGCGTGATTCCGCTGCGCAATGCGGGGCAGCGGCTGATCGTCGGCGTGGTGCATCCTGACAACCTGATCATCATCGACGAGGTGCGCCACCGCCTGGGCGTCGCCGTCAAGCCGGTCGTGGTCTGCCGCAAGGACATCGCAGCGGTCATCGAATCGCGCCGTGAGGAGACCAGCGCGGACAACAACGTCAACGTCGATCAGATCATCGCGGGCGTGGAGGAGGATGATGTCGAGGTTGTCGAATCGAAGGAGGAGGACCTCGACCTGGAGAAGATGGCCGGCGAATCGCCGATCATCCGCCTGGTGAACTTCATCATCGCCGACGCGGTCAAGCAGGGCGCCAGCGATATTCACATCGAGCCGCAGGAGAAGAAACTGAAGATTCGCTACCGCATCGATGGCGTGCTGTTCGAGGCGATGAGTCCGCCCCAGCAGATGCATGCCGCGGTGATCTCACGATTGAAGGTCATGTCGAACCTGGACATTTCCGAGCGCCGCCTGCCGCAGGACGGCCGCATCCGCGCGATGATTCATGGCCGCAAGCTCGACCTGCGACTTTCAACATTGCCCACCGTTTCAGGCGAAAAAGCGGTCATGCGCATCCTCGACACGCGCTCGATCCAGGTCACGCTCGACGCCCTGGGCATGGATGAGGACACGCTCATGATCTGGAAACGCCAGATCGACCAGCCCCACGGCATCCTCCTCGTCACCGGCCCCACCGGCAGCGGCAAGACGACCACGCTCTACGCATCGCTGGGCCAGATGGACCGCAACGAACTGAACATCTCCACCGTCGAAGACCCCGTCGAATATCACCTCAACGGCGTCAACCAGGTGCAGGCCCACGAACGCATCGGCATGACCTTCGCCGCCGCCCTGCGATCGCTGCTGCGACAGGACCCGGACGTGGTGATGGTCGGCGAAATCCGCGACGCGGAAACCGGCAAGATCGCCATACAGGCTTCGCTCACCGGCCACCTGGTGCTTTCCACTTTGCACACCAACGACGCCCCCAGCAGCGTGACGCGGCTGATCAACATCGGCGTCGAACCCTACCTCATCGGCGCCGCCGTCAACGCCACGCTCGCCCAGCGGCTGACGCGGAAAATCTGCGAGCATTGCAAGGTGCCCCTGAAGCCTTCCGAGGAAGTGCTCGAGCATCTGGGCATGCACGGCATCAGCATCAACGACATGTTCGCCGGCGAAGGCTGCGACCGCTGCCGCAACACCGGCTACTCCGGCCGCGTGGGTCTGTACGAGCTGCTGGTGCTCGATGACTTCCTGCGCGACAAGGTGGTGAGCAACCCCAACGTCACCGAGTTCCGCCGCATGTGCGTCGAGCGCGGCATGGTCTCACTGCGCGTCGATGGCTTCCGCAAGGTGGCGCGCGGTCTGACGACGGTCGATGAAGTGCTGCGCGTCACCGAAGCGACGATCTGAAGGACATCGGATTCAGAGCCGCGACTCAACGAGTCGCGGACATGCACGGCCTCCCGCCGTGTTCCATGACAAGGGAGATGAGCGGGCGCGAAACCCGCCGCGCGATCGGAGCACTCCATCAGTTCGTGCGCGTCCGCGACGTGTTACGTCGCGGCTGGCGATCCTCACTTCCTCTGAATCCTGCTGCCGGTCGGTTTTGACGAGGTGATCGGGGGCTTTTTCCCGGCGGTCAGCGCCGCCAGCACCGGTTCGAGATATTGCTCCTTGCTCTGCCCCGCGTCGCGCGGGCTGGCGGGCCCCTTTTCGATGCCGCCCGCGTAGGCGAGCACATGCCTGGCGTCGAGCACGAAGAGATGCGGCGTCACCCGGGCGTTGTAGGCGTCGGCCACCGCCGCGTTCTCATCCTTCAGAATCGTGTAGGCCACCGCGGTGGTCCGCGTGTACTGCCTGATGCGGTCGACGTTCTCGTCGGCGTTCGCGTTGATCGCCAGGAACACCACGCCCTTGTCCGCATAGCGCAACGCCAGCCGATTCAGCACCGGCTGGTAGGCCTTGTCCCACGGACAGTTGGCACTTTGAAAGTGAACCACCACGATCTTGTCCTTGTGATCCGCCAGCGAGACCGCGTTGCCGTCGAGGTCCTTGAGCACGATCGCCGGCGCGGGCTTGCCCACTTCCGAAGCATGGCCCGCCGACAGCAGCAGGCCGACGAGCACGGCGGCAAAACAGGTGAGTCGATTCATTCGGTCTTCCTTGCGAATGCGAGTGAAGCTGCGAGTATAGCCAGGGGCGGTCGATGTTCGTTGCCGGAGGGTTCCCCGTGACCATGCTCACTACGCCTCCATCGCCGGTCATGTTCTGGCGATCCTCGTGAAAGGGAAAATCATGCACGTTCGCCGCTCCCGAATTCAGGTCTTGTGCCGGTCTGTATAGCATGTGAGGATGATGAACCCGACTTCGCATCCCGCATCGCTGGAGGCTGAGGAACTCGCGCGGCAGTGCGAGGTCAGGCGCAGCCGCGCTTCGGGACCGGGCGGCCAGAATCGCAACAAGGTCGAGACGGCCATCACGCTCACGCACCTGGCCACCGGCATCACCGGCGGCGCGACCGAGCGGCGAAGCCAGATCGAGAATCATCGCATGGCCACGTTCCGGCTGCGGGTGAATCTTGCCCTCGAGGTTCGCTGCGCGATTGATGCGGAGCAAGGCCCCGGCAAGCTTTGGCGATCGCGTTGCAAAAACGGCCGCATCGCTTTGAATCCGACCCATGATGATTTCCCCGCGATGCTGGCCCAGGCGATGGATGTCATCGCGGCGGTGCAGTGGGACATCCCCAGGGCGGCGGCGTTTCTCGCCGTGACGCCTTCGCAACTGGTGAAGCTGTTGAAGGACGAGCCGCGCGCATTGCAACAGGTCAACGCCCGGCGTCAACTCAAGGGACAGTCGCGCCTCAAGTGATGCCGGGTGACTGGGGCTGAGTCCGCGAAGCCCCGGCAAGGGGAGCCGGGGGAGCCGGGGCTTCGCAAAGCCTCAGCCCCAGCCACCCAAAACTTCTCAAGCGCCCGCCTGTAGCGATCAGGCAAAATGATCTTTCCCGGAATCTCCCCGTTTCGCTTGGACGGGTTATCGGCAAATCGTAACTTTCACTCAGCGTGATCGATTGTCCCGGCTCCCGATGCTTGTGCCATAAGTCTCAAGGCGATGAGCCCGACCTCGCCCAGAAAAGGAACTTCACCATGAAAGCCCGATCAACCCTTGCCGCAGCCATGTGCACCGCATTTGCAATCGGTTCGCCGGCGCTGGCGGACCAGATTCAACTCACCGGCATCGTCCGCGACTTCAAGCGCGGCGACAAGTCGGGCGGTCACCCCGACTTCGAGACCGCCGGAAGCCAGGGCAAGTTCGGCCATGTGCTGAACATGGTCACCATGAACCTGGGGGACGACAAGAAGCCGGTCTATAACCCGACGCGCCCTTCCTCCAATGACACCATGAAGAGCAAGGCCACCTTCGACCAGTGGTTCCGCGATGTGATCGGCGTCAACCTGTCGGCCCCGCTCACCATCACCCTCGACAACGAGATGAGCCAGCCCGGCGGCGTCTATACCTACCAGAACAACGCCTTCTGGCCCATCAACAGCAAGCTCTTCGGCAACCAGGACCTGGCCAAGAACTTCCACTTCACCTTCGAACTTCACACCAAGTTCACCTACGCCCCCAACCAGAACTTCACCTTCATCGGCGACGACGACGTCTGGGTCTATGTCAACGGCAAGCGATGCATCGACATCGGCGGCGTACACGGCGCGGTCACCGGCTCCTTCCGCCTGTTCGACGGCAAGGCCTGGGTCACCAAGTCGCACTTCGTCGCCGGCGGCGATGTCAAAACCCTTTCCAGCTCCGCCGAACTGACCGCGCTCACGCAGCGATGGACCAACCTGGGCCTGCCCGGAAACTGCCCCATCAAACTCAACGACTACTACATCGATCTCAACCTCAACGGCGGCTTCGGCGACACCCGCGCCGTCTTCGCCAACAACAAGCTCTCCGTGCAGGTCTTTGCGGCCCACGAAATCCAGTCCGTCGTCCTCACCTACAACACCGGCCACTCGCAGACCTTCACCCCCGGCGGCACCAATGCCATCCTCTCCGGTGTGGGACCGCACCAGAACCGCGAAATCGTCCGCGTCATGGTCTTCGCCGGCGGCAACCCCGACGGACAGGCCCACTCGGCCAACGGCGCCACCGGCATCGATTGCTCGCTCGCCTTCTTCTTCGCCGAACGACACACCACCGAGGCCAACTTCCGCATCGACACCTCCATCCTTCTCAACACCGTTCAGCCCACCACCATCAGCCCGCTTTATGATTGAGGGCAGAGGTCAGAGATCAGAGATCAGAGGTCAGAGGTCAGGAATCCGACTCGACTCGCGATGCCTCGCCACAGCGTGTGACGAGGCATCGTTCTTTTCCATCCCGACACCCGACACCCGATACCCGGATCGTTTTGAACAGGCACGGAGGCACAAAGGCACGAAGGGGAGGAGGGGGAGGAGGAAAAGCAGGAAAGCAGGAAAACAGGAAAGCAGGAAATGGGAGCAAGTCAATCCGAAATTCCTGCAACTCAGAACTCGCAACTCAGAACTTTGAACTTCTCCCCGACACCCGATACCCGATACCCGACACCCGCCCCCCATTAAGTCGTATCATCATTCGGACGAAGGAACCCAGGGGCATCGGTCCACCCATGAGTGATCCAACGGAACCGACATCACCGCCAGACCCCCAGTCCGAGCCGACGGTCGCACCGGCCCGGCAGCGCGGCGGCATCGCGCCCTCGCTCCTGTCCCATCTCGATGGCGCCATGACCGGCCACCCCTGGCACCCGCGCGTCATCCCGTTCCTCACCTACCTCGTCCTGCTCACCATCACCGGACTCGTGGCCGACCGTCTTCCCGCCGCCTATCCGTTTCTTTATTCACTCCAGATCACCGCCGTCTGCTGGCTGCTCTGGCGATACCGCAAACTGCTCCCCGAACTCACGCTCAGCTTCCACTGGCTGGCGGTCCCCACCGGCGTCGGCGTCTTCATCGTGTGGGTCTGGCTGGGCATGGTCATCGATGAAATGGAGCAGGTGAAATCGGTCGGCCTTCATGTGTTCACCTCAAACCTCGTGCAATGGACGATCGATCCCGCCGTGCAGACGGTCGTTTGCGGCGATGCCCCGATCACGCTGCAATTCGTCGATGAATCCGCCCGGGCCGACTCCGTCTTCATCCGCATGGGCCTGCGCGACGGCGCCATCCTCGCGTGGACCGCCTTCATCATGCGGCTCATCGGCATGTCGATCGTCGTGCCACTCTTCGAGGAGCTCTTCATCCGCTCGCTGCTGCTGCGCAGCTTCAACAATGCGAAGAACACCTTCATCGGCATCGTGCAGGTCGCCCAGGATTTCCCGGTCATCGGCGAAAAGCTGATGGGCACGAAACTCGCCGAGGAAGCCGACAGGCAGCCGCCGATGTTCGAGCATGAATTCAAGCGCGTGCCGCTGGGCGCCATCAGCGTCTTCGGCATCGCCGCCTCGACGCTCATCTTCACCCTCAGCCACGTGCCGCGCGACTACGCGGCCTGCATCTTCTGCGGCATCGCCTATTGCCTCTGCCTCTGCTTCACCCGTCACAAGGGCCTGGGCCCCGTCTGCTGGGCGCACGGCATCACCAACGCCCTCATCTGGATCCACACCCTGCGCACCGATGACTGGCGCTTCCTCTAAACCAGCCGCTCGCGCCTTCGCAACGACCACCCTCATCCCCCTTCACGCCGGCCGCGCTCGCATGTCCCTACAATTCCCGCATGGACTGGCTCTACCTCGACAACAACGCCACCACGCAACCGGCCCCGCAGGTCGTGGCCGCGATGAATGAAGTGAACGAACAACTCTGGGCCAACCCCTCCAGCGTCCACCGTTTCGGCCAGATGGTGCGCCAGCGCGTCGAACTCGCCCGCGCGTCCGTCGCCGGACTCATCGGCTGCAAGGACCGCGAAATCATCTTCACCTCCGGCGGCACCGAGTCGAACAACCTCGCCTTGCGCGGCGCGCTGAATCCGGACGCCGGCGCAGCCGGTGAAAACAGGCGACTGCTCATCACCACGAAAATCGAACACGCCGCGGTGCGCGAGCCGGCGGCGATGTTTGCAACGCATGGCGCCGAGGTCATCCATCTGCCGATCTCCGCCGATGGCTGCGTCGATCCGCGGAGCGTGAAGGAAACGCTTGAATCACAGGCCGAATCAGGCGACACCATCGTCATCAGCGTGCAGTGGGCCAACAACGAGACCGGCATCATCCAACCTGTCGAAGCGATCGCCCGTGAAGTCGCAGCCTTCCGCGAGTCGATGAAACAGCGGGAATCACCGGCCGATCACGCGGCAAGAACGAAGATTTACTTTCACGTCGATGCCACGCAGGCGGTGGGCAAGATGATCGTCAACCTGGCGGATGCGGCCATCGACCTCATGACCTGCTCCGCGCACAAGTTCCACGGCCCCAAGGGTGTCGGCGTTCTCTTTGTCCGCTCGGGCATCAGGCTGCGACCGCAAAACATGGGCGGCCCGCAGGAACGCGATCGCCGCGGCGGCACCGAAAACACGCCGGGCATCATCGGCATGGGCGTCGCGGCGGAACTCGCAAAATCCTTCGTCGAGGATGCAAAGGCGATATCCCATCAAGAAGCGCTGCGCGATGAACTGGAGCGACAGGTCATCGCGGCGCTGCCCGGCACGGTGATCAACAGCGGCAACAGGCCGCGACTCTGGAACACCAGCAACCTCGGCTTCCCGCGCCTGGAAGCCGAGGCGATTCTGCTGGGTCTCAGCGAGAAAGGTTTGTGCGCCTCGGCGGGCGCCGCGTGTTCCAGCGGCTCGCTCGAACCTTCACCGGTGCTGCTGGCGATGGCCATCGATCCGATCATCGCGCACGGTTCGGTGCGCTTCAGCCTGAGCCGCCATACGACGCGGGAGGAAATCGATCAGGCGGCGGCGATCATCGCGCAGGTGGTGATGAAGCTTTCGCGCACGTTGCCGGTGGGTTGATGATGATGCGTGATATGCGATGCGCTCGTTCGCCGAGGCGAACGGCTAAATAATTGTCTGCGTTCATCTCACGCGAGCACACCTTTGACCACATGCCCATGCACATCGGTCAGGCGGAACTGCCTGCCCTGGAATCGATAGGTCAATCGTTCGTGGTCGATGCCCAACTGATGCAGGATCGTCGCTTGCAGGTCGTGTACGTGAACGGGATCGCCGGCCACGTTCATGCCCAGGTCATCCGATGCGCCGTAGGTCGTGCCCGCCTTCACGCCGCCGCCCGCCATCCAGATGGTGAACGCATAAGGATGATGATCGCGGCCCCAGCGCGGCCGGTTGTTGATGTCGCCCTGAATGAAAGGCGTCCGGCCAAACTCGCCGCCCCAGATGACGAGCGTGTCATCGAGCAGGCCGCGCTGTTTCAGATCGGCGACCAGCGCCGCCGAGGGCTGATCGGTGTCGCGGCATTGGTTGTAAAGTTCCGTCGTGAGACTGTTGTGCTGATCCCAGCCGGCGTGCATCACCTGCACGCTGCGCACGCCTCGCTCCACCAGACGGCGGGCCATCAGGCAGTTGTAGGCATACGTGCCTTGCTCGCGCACGGAAGGGCCGTACATGTCGAGCACCGATTGCGGCTCCGTGGAAAAATCGGTCAGCTCCGGCACGCTGGCCTGCATGCGATAAGCCATTTCATATTGCGAAATGCGCGAGGCGATTTCCGGGTCGCCATACTCCTTGAGCTTCAGTTCGTTGAGCCTGGCCAGGTCATCGAGTTGGCCGCGTCTCATGGATCGCGACAGGCCATCGGGGTTGGAAAGGTAGAGCACGGGATCACCGCCGCCGCGGAACTTCACGGCCTGATGGCGCGAAGGAAGGAAGCCTGATCCCCAGTAGAAATCGTAGAAAATCTGGCCGCACGAAGTGCCTTTGCTGATGGAAGTCATGGCGACGAAGGCGGGCAGGTTTTCGCTCTCGCTGCCCAGGCCGTAGCTGAGCCATGCCCCCAGCGTCGGCCTTCCGGGAATCTCGCCGCCGGAAAGCAGGAACGAAATCGCCGGCGCATGATTGACCGCTTCGGTGTGCATGCTCTTGATGAAGCAGAGTTCATCGACGACCTTGGCGGTGTGCGGCATCAGGTTGCTGACATGGGCGCCGCTCCTGCCGTACTGCTTGAAAGGTTCGATCGGCGCGAGCATCAGTTTACCGGAGGCGTTGCCGGTCATCGTCGAGAAGCGTTTGCCTTTGATGAAGGAATCGGGCACCGGCTTCCCGTGCAGACGATGCAGTTCGGGCTTGTAGTCGAAGGTATCGACATGCGTCGGCGCGCCGTTCTGAAAGAGGTAGATCACATGCTTCGCCTTGGCGGCATGATGAGGCAGCGAATCGATGCCGGGGTAGGGCCGCGAAGACGCGGATGATGATGGCACGGCCAGCCCGTCCTTCGCAAGCAGCGCCGCCAGCGCAGGCACACCGAGTCCGACGGCGGCGGAACCACGCCCGAGAATCTCCCGGCGGGTGAGATGACGATGATGTTCGAGGATGGGGTTCATGTCGTTGAAAACCTTGTCGCTTAACGGTGCGTTTGAACGTTCCTGATCAACTTCCGCATCCACCGCATTCGCCTGGTTCCCAGCGCCGGCGGCGGCGGGGCCTGGGAATAGTCGATGCGCCGCCTGTATGGCCCGGCATCGTAACAGCGATCAAAAACAGCTTGCAGATTCACATCCACCGATCCGTCGGCCGGAAGCAGCGGGATGGCGATCACCGGCAACGGTTCTTCGAGGCGGTTGGCATAAACGAGGCAGTCGCCCAGTTGCCCGAACAAACGCACGCAGACGTGATAGTCGAACGGCCCGGCCTTGCGGCGCAGCTTTTCCGGCGGTGATGCCGTCGTGTGCCCGCCGCCGCGGAGCAGATCGATCTCCACCAGGTTGATGTCGGCGTCCCGCATTTCCTCCTGCTTGCGGCGGTACAGTTTCCGCCCCTTGGCGCCCGGCGTCTTGTTGGCGATGCTCAAAACCTCGATCACCGTGACGATGCGTTCCTGCCCGCCGCCGGTTTTCGAGCGGACTTCGACAAACGTCTCGCGCCGCTCATCATGCGGAATCTCGATCCGAAAAGGCTCGGAGCGGGGACGGTCAAGCACCGCCGCGGCGCGCGACCCGTTCGATGAACGCCCGCGACCGCCGCGACCGATGCTGACATGCACATCGGGCTCGATGTACCGCTCGGAGGTCTCGACGAAAACCCGCTCACCCATCACCGCGAAATAGGAATCGGGGAGCAGTTGTTGAAGCGACTCGCTGATGCCGCCGTTGAGGCGGCCATGCAGATCCGCGAACATCGAAGGATGTTCGAGGAACGGGTCCATGCCTGGAAAGGGTGAGGGCATCGCGGTAGCTCACATTCGATCATCGAACCGACACACACGCATCAAGGCGCACTTGGGGATTCTATTCCGAGTCCGACGGCGGCGGAGCCGCGCCCGGGAATCTCCCGGCGGGTGAGATGACGATGATGTTCGAGGATGGGGTTCACTGGCAGTTCCTGTGGTTCAAATCTCATCGGGTTTCATGTAACGCCGAGCTCCATGCCGGATATGCACGATGTGCACCTCGTCCTTGTCGATCTCAAACAGGATTCGGTACACGCCGTGCATGATCTGCCGAATGTCGCGTCTGAATCGTCTGCTCTCGGCCGCCTTCCTGCATCGTCGCGGCATGTCTTCCAGCGATTCGATGGTCGCCCACAGCGCCTTGAGCCATCGGTCGGCATTCAAGGGAGCCTCCTGATGGATGCGGTGGTAAATCTCCGATGCATCCGCGTCCGCCCGCGCCTGGATGATGACGCGATACTTCATTTCCTCTCCCCGACCATCCGTTTGACCCTCCTGCGAATGCGGGCGAAAACCTCCTTGGCAGGCCTCCCTTCGCCGCGATCCTTCTGCTCCAGGCCTTCTCGGATGCCGGCGATGGCGTCGGCCTCATCGAGCAGCGACATCAGCCGCTCGTATGCCTTGGCGTCCTGCACGATCAGTTCCGCCTTGCCGTTGACGGTCAACACGTGCGGCTGTCCCGACTTCTTCAACATTTCAATGTGCGACCTGGCGTTCCGCTGAAAATCGGACAGGGGATGGATGTTGTCCACTTTGATCATGATGCTCTCCATACATGGTTAAAACATGCTTTAAGCATTCTATTGGCAGGTCGCCGATGGATCAAGACGGCGCATCACTCCTTCGTCAGCGCCTCGTCCAGATTCAGAATCAGGTTGCAGATCACCGTCCATGTCGCATGTTCAACCGCGTCGATCTTCTCATCGCGCGGGGATTCGCCTGTTTTCAGCAGCTTTTTCGCTCCTTCGAGGTCGGCGGCGAATTCCTTCCGCACGCGCTCGATGGCGGCGGTCAAAATGGACTTCTCCTCCGCGCCCGCGCTGCGCGAAAGCGCGAGACGATAAGCAAGATCGATTCGCGCCTGCCGATCATCACCTGCCGTGAGGATCACGCGCTGCGCCATCGCCCGTGCCGCTTCGACATAGGCAATGTCGTTGAGCGTGGTCAGCGCGTGCAGCGGCGAGTTGGTGCGGAGCTGTTTCACGGTGCAGATCTGCCGGGCCGCGGTATCGAAGAACATGGTCGGGCCGACGATGCGGCGCCAGAAGATGTAGATGCTTCTGCGGTAGAGCGCCTCGCCCTTGTCCTGCACGTATTTCTTGGTGCCGAAGGTCGCCTCCTCCCAGATGCCTGCGGGTTGATACGGCTTCACCGGCGGGCCGCCGACTCGATTGACGAGCAGGCCGCCAGCGGCCAGCGCCTGGTCGCGGATCATCCACGAAGGCATGCGATAACGCGGCGCGCGGGCCAGCAGGCGATTGTCAGGATCGCGCTCGAGCAGTTGCGGCGTGACCTTCGACGACTGGCGGTAGGCGTGGCTGGTGACGATGAGTTTCACCATGTGCTTCACGTCCCAGCCGGAGCGGACGAACTCGGCGGCAAGCCAGTCGAGCAGTTCCTGATGGATGGGCAGTTCGCTTTGGATGCCAAAGTCCTCGATGGTCTTCACCAGGCCGATGCCCATGAACTGGGCCCAGAGCCTGTTGATGGTGACGCGGGCCATCAGCGGATTCTCCGGCGCCACCAGCCACCGCGCCAGCCCCAGCCGATTGCGCGGCTCACCCTCGGCCATCGGCGGCAACACGCCCGGCGTGGCGGCGGTCACTTCCGCCAGCCGGCTCGTGTAGATGCCTTTGTCGAGCATGAACGTCTTGCGCGGCGACGCCATGTCCTGCATGATCATCACCTTCACCGCACCCTTGCGAAGGTCGGCCAGCGACTTCCTCGCCTTCTCAATCTCTTCACCGAGTTTGCGCGAAGGTTCATCCTGCACCTTCAGGTGATCGGCCACGAGTTTCATCTGCTGCGGATTCCGCTTGTTTCCAGGGGTTTTCAGGGCATCGACAAGCTGTTGGTTTCCCGGCGTCAGCGAAGGCTTTGCCGTATCGGTGATCGACAGACGAAAGCGGCCGAGGTTGTGACTGGCGTGCGGCGAGTCGTGGCGAAGCGTGATGGAAAGCGTTTCGCCATCCTTGAGCGCGATCGGCTGCGCGAAGCGAAACACCGCTTCATGATCGCGGTTCACCGGCTTGCCTTCCCAGATCGCCCAGCCTGTGCCCGGCTTGCCGTCGAAGGCCGTTCCGATCTTGAAGTTGCCCTGTTCGTAGGTCGCGTTCGCGGAAGCGATCCTGATGACAGGCAGTTTGGCGATGGATGAGTCTGCCGGGGGATCTTGGGGAACGATGCGCACTTCGATTTCGGTGAGGACGAAGTTGCCGCTGTCGGAGCGGGCGATGCCGCCGTGCGTCATGGATTCGTGGCGCAGGGCTTCGAGGCGCAGGCCGGTGATGCGAAGGGGCGAAGAGGCGAAGGTGAGCGTGTAGGTGTCGTTGGCGGGGTTGGGGCCGTGCGCGAGGATGGACTCGTCATCGAGCGATTTGAGTTCCTGATGGACCGCCTTCATCGCAGTGGGTTTGAGGATGTGCCAAGGTTCCTTGTCGAGTTCCTTGAGCGCCTCGGCTTCGCGCCGATGATTCGCGGCGGCGAGTTCCTTTTGTCGTTCACTGAAGCTTGCGTTGAGTTTGTTGATGTTCGATTCGAGCAGCGCGATCCGCTCTCGCTGGGCATCGCTGAGCACTTCCAAGTTGGGCGGCGTGGCCGGGTCGCCGCCGCCGCCGGTGACGGGGGTCTGGTCGAAGAAGGCGAAGAGGCTGTAGTAATCCTTCTGCGAAAGCGGGTCGAACTTGTGATCGTGGCACCGGCAGCAGTTGAAGGTGAGGCCGAGCCAGACGGTGCCGACCGTTTCGGACTGGTCGAAGACATACTCGATGCGGTTTTCCTCGGCGATGCGGCCGCCTTCGCCGTTGATCATGTGATTGCGGTTGAAGCCGGTGGCGAGCTTGCGCTCGAAGGAAGTGGTGGGAAGCCAGGGAGATTTCGGATTTCGGATTGCGGATTGCGGATTGGGGGGGATGGCATGGGGATTGGAGATTTCAGATTTGAGATTTGAAATTTGAGATTTGAAATTTGAGATTTCATCCGCCGGCAGCAGGTCGCCGGCGATCTGCTCAATCGTAAACTGGTCGTAAGGCATGTTGCGGTTGAACGCGCTGACCACCCAGTCGCGCCAGGGCCACATGGTCCGCTCGCCATCGCCCTGGTAGCCGTTGCTGTCGGCATAGCGTGCCGCATCGAGCCAGTCCCACGCCATGCGCTCGCCATAGGCAGGCGAGGCGAGCAGGCGATCGACGAGACGGGAATAAGCGGCGGGTGTCGGGTATCGGGTGTCGGGTATCAGAGGGACGGCGGTCCGCGCCCCGGGTTCGCCTCGATTTTCCTCCTCGCATTCCTTCAGGAATGCCGCCACTTCCTCCGGCGTTGGCGGCAGGCCGGTGAGGTCGAGCGTCACCCGGCGGATCAATTTCTCGTTGGTCGCCTGTGCCGATGGGGATAATCCTTCGCGTTCCAGCCGCGCGAGAATGAAACGATCGATCGGATTGCGAACCAGCTTCGCATTCGCCTCGTTCACCGCCGGCAGCGCGGGCGCCTTCACCGGCAGATAGGCCCAGTGCGGTTCGTACTCGGCCCCTTGCCCGATCCATTTTTTGATGATCGCAATCTGCCTGGGCGACAGCGGAATCTTCGCCCTGGGCGGCGGCATCAGTTCGGTCCTGTCATCGGTGATCAGCCGCTGATAGATCGAACTCTCCAACGGCTTGCCCGGCACGATGGGCGTGGTGTCATCATCACGCCTGATCAGCGCCTCCTCCCGGCGATCCAGCCGCAGGTCCGCCTTGCGCGAGCCGGGGTCGAAGCCATGACATTTGAAACAGGTGTCGGAAAGAATGGGGCGAACATCGCGATTGAATTCGATCCTGTCGGGAAGTTGAACCGCCGGATCAGCCGCGGCGATCATGGCCGCGCCGAGCAGCCCGAAGACAAAGGCGCAAGTCCGCCAGGAATACGGGAGAATCTTCACATGCTTGATCATCCCCGAATTGTAGCGGCAAAGGTGGAAGAATCGAAAGGGTGAGGCTCGCTCGCCAGCGCCATCGCATGTAGCCTTGGGCGGGAGGGCGAGGCTCCTGCCGAGCCGTTCTTCACGAGGCCTCAAAGGCCGAGTGAAGAAATTCTTGCACGACCCGTTAACTGCTCATCTTCCTTCCACACGAGTTCCGCTTTCATCGGCCCGCTGCGGGCCTCGAAAGCGGATCGGCTCGGCGGGA
>CAZYPK010000044.1:0-31862 GCA_964649195.1 uncultured Phycisphaeraceae bacterium | reverse complement strand
AGGCACGATCGCCGGCCGCGCGAGTTTCGTTTGCTTCAGCCCGCAGACGGGCTTCACAAACGAACGGCTCGGCGGGAGCCTCGCCCTCCCGAAGCCTCACCCTCCCGGCCGGAGCCTCGCCCTCCCGGGGTCATATGCGTTTGCCTTGGTTTAGCCCCCGGATATCCCGCGCCTTTGCCGCGAAAAGACGCAAAAGCGCAAGAAAGGGATTGCCACAAAGAGGCACAAAGGGAAGGAAGAGGCTTTTGTCCCGAACTCAGGTTTTCAGGTTCCTCTCCGACCTTGACGGCCCCTTCGGTCGGCCTTACGATCAACTGAGAATCATTCTCATTCAATAATTAGGGACCAACATGAAGCCGCTCATTCCTTCGTTGTGTTTTGCCGTGGTTTTTGCCGCGATGGGTTGTCAGGGGACGGATGCCAAGCCCAAGGTGTCTGGCGGGGGGGCGGTTGATCGGGCGGCGGTTGTCGCGGACTATGCGCTGCTTGTGCATCGCAGTTATGTGAATGCTTACGAAGCTTCGCTCCAGCTACAGAAGGCGGTTGATGTTTTCCTCGCCAAGCCGGATGCCAAGTCGTTGCTGATGGTTCGCTCGGCCTGGCTGGCGTCGCGCGATCCTTACAGTCTGACCGAGGCGTTCCGCTACTACGAGGGACCCATCGATGCCGAGGGCGGGCCGGAGGGGCAGCTTAATGCGTGGCCGTTGAATGAGGCTTACATCGATTACGTCCAGGGCAACGACAAGGCGGGCATCATCAACAACCCCGCCATCACCATCGATGCGGCAACGCTCATCGGCAGCAACGCCGCCGATGATGAAGCCGATGTCACCACCGGCTACCACGCCATCGAGTTCCTGCTCTGGGGGCAGGACCTGAGCCTCGATTCCGCGGGGCAGCGGCCGGCCAGCGATTTTGAGGCGGGCGATCCCATCCGCGAACGCCGGCGCACCTATCTCAAGGTCGTCACCGATCTGCTGGTGAGCGATCTCAAATCGCTCGTCGATGCCTGGGCGCCTGGCCGGCAGGACAACTACGCGGCTTCGTTCGTCAAGCTCGATCCCACAGTCTCGCTGGGCAAAATCTTCACCGGACTGGCGTCGCTGAGCGGTTTCGAGCTCGCCGGCGAACGCATCGCGGTCGCCCTGGACTCCGGCTCGCAGGAGGATGAACACTCCTGCTTCTCCGACAACACCCACAACGACATCATCGCCAACTGCCAGTCCATCGCCAACGTCTATCTCGCCCAGCTTGGCGTCTGGCGGGGCAAGGGGCTGAACCTGCTGGTCGATGGCGTCGATCCGGCCCTCAATCAGCAGATCGAATCCCAACTGCAAACCACCCGCACCCTCGCCAATGCCCTGGACTTCCCCATCGACCGCACGCTGGCCTCCCCCAAGGGAAGCCCGTCGCGAATGAAGATGGAGGCCCTGGTGAAAAGCCTGCAAATCCAGGCGGAGCTGTTCAAGAAAGCCGGCGAAAAGCTGGGGATCGAAGTGGTGATCAAGGCGGAGTGATGATGGCCCGGCGCGGCGGATTCGACATGATTTTTTGGTCCTTCGTTCGCCAAGGCGAACGGCTAAATGCGCCCATGATGAATCCTTCCATCCGCTTCATTCTGCTTCTGCTCCTGCCGCTGCCGCTGTCCGCCTCCCCCGAACGCTCCGGCGGGGATGCCACCGTTTTCGTCACCAATCGCAGCGCGTTTTCCGCGCCTGCCTCCAATCTGCCTGTCACCGATCTGCGCACCTTTGCGTCCGGCAATCGGCTGTTCAATACGAACTGGGTCATCGCCCCGGCTTCGGTTGACAAGCTCGATGGGCTTGGGCCGGTCTTCAATCGTGTCTCCTGTTCCGCCTGTCATCTGCGCGATGGACGCGGGCGGCCGCCTGAGCATGAAGATGGCCCGATGATGTCCATGCTCATCCGCCTGAGCCTGCCCGGCAAGGATTCGCGCGGCAACGTCATTCCGCACCCGGCGTATGGCGATCAGCTCAACGACCGCGCCATCCCCGGCGTCAGCGCCGAAGGGCGGGCCGTCGTGCGCTACGAGGAAGTGGAGCACGCCTTCGCCGATGGTTCGACCTATCGGCTGGCCAAACCGATCTACACCTTCAAGGACCTGGCCTTCGGTCCGCTGGGGGAGGGCACGCTCTTCAGCCCGCGCGTCGCTCCGCAGATGATCGGCCTGGGGTTGCTCGAAGCGGTGCCCGAAAAAACCATTGAGGCGCTGGCGGACCCGAACGATGCCGATGGGGATGGCATCAAGGGAAAAACCAATCGCGTCTGGGATGAAACCAACCGGCGCAAAGCCCTGGGCCGCTTCGGCTGGAAGGCGAATCAGCCTTCGCTCAGGCAGCAGAATGCGGCGGCGCTCCTGGGCGACATCGGCATCACCACCTCCATCTTCCCGCGCGAGAACATCACCGCTCCGCAAAAAGCCGCGGCACAAGCCCCCACCGGCGGCAGCCCGGAACTGGGCGATGATGACCTGAACACCCTGACGTTTTACACCCGCGTCCTGGCGGTCCCCGCCCGGCGGAATGTCAACGATCCCGTCGTGCTCAAAGGCGAAAAACTCTTCACCGAGATCGGCTGCGCCAAGTGCCACATCCCCACGCTCAAGACCGGCGACTACGAAATCGCCGCGCTGGCCCACCAGACGATCCATCCCTACACTGACCTGCTCCTGCACGACATGGGCGAAGACCTGGCCGACCACCGCCCCGACTTCGAAGCCGACGGCCGCCAGTGGCGCACCCCGCCGCTCTGGGGCGTCGGCCTGTTCCAAACCGTCAACGGCCACACCCGCTACCTCCACGATGGCCGGGCCCGCAACCTTCTCGAAGCCATCATGTGGCACGGCGGCGAAGCGGAACCGTCCCGCGAAAAGGTCCGCCGGTTGGAAAAGGAAGATCGAAATGCCCTGATCAAGTTTCTGGAATCACTGTGATCATGGCGCGGCAGGGGACAGGGAACAGGGGAGGAGACAGAAAACAAGAAACAGGAAACAGACGCGCTTTCATTGACAGCCGCAGCGTCCTCGCTGCGCGTCTGCCGCTTGCGGCTTCGCTCTGATTTCCATCCCCTGTTCCGCCGACGCGCAGCGAGGACGCTGCGGCTACGAATCGGTCCCCTGTCCCCCGTCCCCTGTCCCGGTTACGATCCGCACTCCTCGCCTACGGATGTCCTCGTCTTGCACAAGTGAGCAGCCATGCCTCAAACTTCACTGAAGATTCTCGTCCTGGCCGGCGGTCCTGATCGTGAACGACCGGTGAGTCTGGAGTCAGGCAGGACGGTTGCCGCTTCGCTGATCGCCGCCGGTCATGAGGTGCTCGTGCGGGACATCGGTCCGGATGATCTGTCCGCCCTTGATGAGTTCAAGCAGTGGCGGGGCGATGCGGTTTTTGCGGCGCTGCATGGCGGCTGGGGCGAAGGCGGGCCGTTGCAGGCGATACTCGATGAACGAAAGATTCCGTACGTCGGCTGCCGGGCGCCGGCGGCCCGGCTGTGCATGGACAAGTACGAGACGAAGGTGAAGCTGCGCGAAGCCGGCCTGCCCACGCTCCCCTTCGAGCGGGTCGCCGCCGCCGATCAGCCTTCCATCGAAGCGCCGCTGGTGATCAAGGCGCCGCGCGAAGGCAGCAGCATCGACCTGGCCATCTGCAAGACCCCCGAAGCGGCGGCGGCGGCGCTGGGCGATCTGCGCACCAGGCATTCGCACCTGATGATCGAGAAGTTCTGCAAAGGCATGGAGATCACCGTCGGCGTGCTGGAGGATGGACCCGCTGCGTTTCACGCCCTGCCGCCGATCCGCATCGTCCCCGCGACCGAGTTCTACACCTACGAAGCCAAGTACACCCGCGATGACACGCAGTACCTGCTCGACCCCGCGAAGATCGGCCTGACCCCTGCGGAACTCGAAGGGCTGGGCGTGCTGGCGGTCTCCGCGTTCGAGGCGCTGGGCTGTCGCCACATGAGCCGGGTCGATTTCATCGTCGATGATGAGAGGCGCCCCTGGATATTGGAAGTGAACACGATCCCGGGCTTCACCAGCCATTCACTGCTGCCGATGGCCGCCGGCCACGCGGGGATCGATCTGCCGATGCTGGTGGATCGGCTGGTCAGGCTGGCCGTCCATGATGGATGAAGCTCGGGCAGGGGACAGCCGCTTGCGGCTTCGCTCTGATTCCCGTTCCGCAGACGCGCAGCGAGGACGCTGCGGCTACAAAGTCCCCTGTCTCCTGTTTCTCCCCTCATTTCCCCATGAAGAACTTTTTGATCGCATGCACCGTCGTCTGTCTGCCGATGGCGGCGATCGCTTCGGTGAGGGGAACCTCCTTCGGGCAGACCTTGATGCAGTTCTGGGCGTTGCCGCAGTCGGTGATGCCGCCCGGTTCCATCATGGCGTCGAGGCGGTCGCCCTTGAGGGTGGCGCCGGTTTCGTGCATGTTGAAGTAGAGGGCCTGGCCGAAGACCTGGGCGCCGACGAAGTCGTTGTCGAGGGTGAACTGCGGGCAGGCCTCCAGGCAGCAGCCGCAGGTCATGCAGCGCGAAAGGCCATAGCGAAGTTCCTGGTCCTTCTGCGATTCCACGGGGCCTGCGCCAAGGTCGTGCGTGCCATCGATGGGCACCCAGCCTTTGACCTTCTTGAGATTGTCGAACATCCGCTGACGATCGACCCACAGATCGCGGACGACGGGAAACTTGCTCATCGGCTCGAGCGTGATCGGATTCTCCGGCGAGCCGTAGCCTTCGTGAAGCAGATCGTGAATCAGCGTGGAACAGCTTTGCCGCACCTTGCCGTTGACGACCATGGTGCAGGCCCCGCAAACCTCTTCAAGACAGTTGGAATCCCAGACGACAGGCGTGGTCTGCCGGCCATCGATCGTCACCGGATTGCCCGCGATGGCGAGCAGGCAACTGATCACGTTGGCCTGCGGCCGCTGAGGCACATCAAAATCCTGCTGATAGGAGACGCCATCGGGCGTGTCCTTGCGGGTGATGCGGATGCGGACATTTTTGGTGTTCGTGTGCGGTGCGATCATTTCATATTCCTCGCGAGCCGGAGCGTGTCGCTCCGAAATGATTCTTTCAATGCCACTTCACTTCAAACGTCGTTTCAGCATGGCTTCGCAGCCAGCGCAGAAACGCGCGGGCCTCGGCCTCGTCGGCGATGATGTTTTCATCCAGGCGTACAAGGCACGATTCATTTCGATCATGGAACGCCAGGCCGGGGCTGTCCGCCTCTTCGTTCCATGTGGCGCGGGCGATCGCATCCAGCGGCACGGTGAGTTCGCCATCGGGCGTGGTGATCAGCAGGGCATCACCGAGATATTCGACCTGTCTGCCTCGCATGCGCCTGGCATCGCCGGCAATCGAAGTCGCAGTGACCCATGCGGTGAGCGCGATCAGCGATGCCGCGATGATCCGCATCGTGACGCTCGACCACTGAATCACCATCCACCCCGCAAAGATCGCGGCGAACAACACGCCACCGGTCGCCCGGGCGATGGCGTATTGCCTCATGCGGCCGGGCGGGAGCCAGAGGGCGGGGACGGCGGCGGGTTGTGTCAGTGATGGATTCATTGAAAGACAGAAGACTAATGCTTATTACTTAATACTTAATGCTTAATAGTTATTGGAGGAGAAGGCATTTCACGGGTTGGCCACGTCAAGGCATGTCTGAAATAGCTATTAAGTAATAAGTATTAAGTATTAGCTATTCGCCTTTCTCTTACACCTTCGCCGCCTCCTTCTTCTCCGCCGTCTTGCCGTAGTTTCTCAGCCGCGGCTGCACCATCGGCGTCAGCACATCCTCATATTCCAGCGTGTGCGTGTCGCTTTCCTTGTCGTATTTCAGCAGGCTGGTCTTCATGAAGTTTTCATCATCGCGTTCGGGGTAGTCGCTGCGGTAGTGGGCGCCGCGCGATTCCCTGCGGGCCAGGGCCGCCATGACCAGCGACTGGGCGTAGAGCAGCATGTCGCCCAGGGCGCGGGTGAAGCTGAGATTCTGATTGGTCCACATGCCGGTGTCGGTGAGCTTGACCCGCTTGAACTCCTCGCGGAGTTTGGCGATGGTCTCCACCGCGATGACCATGCGATCGTGCGTGCGGATGACGGTGCAGGCTTCGGTCATCTCGTCGCCGAGTCTGCGGTGGATGTCGTACGGATTCGCATCGGCGCCGCTGGTGGCGCTGTCGATGAGTTTCTGCATCTTGGCCTTTTCCTGGGCGACCAGTTCGTCATAGATCGAATCCGGCAGCGAGGCGGCACGGTTCTTCACGACATCGTTCACATACTTGACGACGGACAGGCCGGAGAAGAGGCCGTCGAAGATGCAGTTGAGCAAAGCGTTGGCGCCCAGGCGGTTGGCGCCGTGGTAGTTGTAGTTGACTTCACCGAAGGCATAGAGGCCCGGGATGTTGGTCATCATGTTGTCGGGGGCGCCCAGCTTCATGCCGATGGCTTTGGGGATGGGCGCCCCGTCGGCGGTCATGGGGGCGTCGCCGGGCTGGAGTTCGCGTTCTTCGGGGGTGAAGGTGGTATAGAGGCCGCCCATGGAGTAGTGGACCGCCGGGAAGATTTTCATCGGCACTTCGGTGGGATCATCGCCGGTGAACTTTTCGTAGATTTCGAGGATGGCGCGGAGTTTTTTCTTGGTGTCGGTGGGGAGATGCGAGACATCGAGATAGACCTGCCTGCCGCCGCCGATGCCGAAGCCTTCGATGACGACCTGGAAGATTTCACGGGTGGCCACATCGCGTGCCACGAGGTTTTTGTATTTCGGATACTTTTCTTCGAGGAAGTAGTAGCGTTCGCTGTCGGGAATCTGCGCGGGGTTTTTGCCGGACTCCGGGTGCGGCTTCCAGACGCCTTCGGAGACCTTGATGCCGGGCACCCAGAGCCTGCCGCCTTCGCCGCGGGCTGATTCGCTCATGAGTCTGCACTTGTCTTCGCCGGGGATGGCGGTGGGATGGACCTGAATCATTTCCGGGTTGCCCAGCCAGGCGCCGGCCTGATAGCAGCGCGAGGCCGCGCCGCCGGTGCAGATGACGGACATGGTGCTCTTGCCATAGATCAGCCCGCAGCCGCCGGTGGCCATGACCACGGCATCGGCGCGGAAGGCTTTGATCTCCATCGTCCGCATGTCCTGCGCGATGATGCCTTTGCATTGGCCTTCGCTTCCGGGGGCGTCGATGACCGGCCAGAGGAATTCCCAGAACTCGTACTTCTTCACCTTGCCTTCCGCTTCGTATCGACGGACCTGCTCATCGAGCGCGTAGATGAGTTGCTGCCCTGTGGAAGCGCCGGCGAAGTGCGTGCGCTTGTAGAGCGAGCCGCCGAAGAGACGCAGATCGCGCCGGCCTTCCTTGGTGCGATCGAAGGGCACGCCCATGCGGTCCATCAGGTCGATGATGCGCGGCGCCCAGTGGGCCATCTCATACACCGGCGGCTGCTGGGCGAGGAAGTCGGCGCCGTAGAGCGTTTCATCGCAGTGCTCCCACTCGGAGTAGCCCTGCTGCCGGGCGACATCGTTGCAGGCATTGATGCCGCCCTGGGCGCAGACGGAGTGCGACCGCTTGACGGGGACCATGCTGAACAGGTCCACCGGCAGGCCGGCTTCGGCAATGCGAATGGAAGCGGAGAGGCCGGCCAGTCCGCCGCCGACGACGATAACGCGAGGAGATTCAGGCATGGGGATTCGGGTGTCGGGTGTCGGGTGTCGGGTATCGGGTGTCGGAAAAGCAGGAGTGAATCAATGGTGTTGATGCGGGCGCTGGGCTTCAAATCCGAATGTCTTGCCGACACCCGACACCCGAAACCCGATACCCGCTCCTACTTGTCCCATCCCGGCACGATCTGCGTCAGCGCCGTTCGCTGCGCCTGGGTCGTGTCGTTTTTCAGGTCGTACATCAGCGCCCCGGCGATGGCCGCGAGCATGAACACGGTCAAGGCGACGCCCAGGCCCAGGCAGGCATAGCCCCATCTTTTCTGGGCGCCCTTGGTGATGGTCGCACCCCAGGTGATGGCGGCGGTCCACAGGCCGTTGCACCAGTGAAAAATCGCGGAGAAGACGCCGACCAGGTAGAAGACCACCACCAGCCAGGAATACTGGAGCGCGTAAGCGGTCAGCGGGAGGGACATGGGCACATCATCGAGGCTGTGCCCCGGTTTGCCATCGGCGGTCATGCGGTGGAAGAAGGGCGTGTCCCAGATGCCGATCACATTGATGCGCCAGCGCAGCGTGGCGATGTGCAGGAAGATGAAGATGAGTGCGAGCCAGGCGGTGATGCGCTGGAGCAGATAACGCCAGTTGTCCATGTGCGGGTAGTGCCTGACGTTGGGCACCCAGCCGGTCATGTAGCCGATGCCCAGGATGGCGTGGAAGGCGATGGCGCCCCACAGGGCCAGCTCGACAAAATAGAGCGCGGGGATGGAGTGGATGAAATCGACTTCATGCTGAAAAGCCGCATCACCGGCGGGACCGGCGGCCTGGCCCCAGATCATCTGCGCATTGGTGAACAGGTGCGCGATGACGAACAGCCCCACCGGCAAAATGCCGGAGAGCGAATGAAGACGGCGCAGAAGAAAGTGATGCTTCCGCAGAAGAGGAACGCCGGGGGAGGCAGGGGTGGTGGCGTGGTCGGACACGGTGAATCCTTCGGGTGTCGGGTGTCGGGTGTCGGGTGTCGGGTGTCGGGTGTCGGCGAAGACCGGTTCACAGTGAAGGTTCAGCACGCGGCTGTTCCGACACCCGATACCCGGAACCCGACACCCGATTCAATCATCCTTTCCGCTGCTCGCGTATCGCGGTGGCGACCTGGATGTAAGCCTGGCGCAGTTCGTAGAGCGTGGTGGAAAGGAGTTTGGCTTCGGGTTCGGTGAGGTTGTTTTTGGTTTTTTCCTCGAGCACGGAAAGCGTGTCGATGTGGTGCCGGGCCAGTTCGAGGTGCTGAATGCGCTGGCCGGTGCGCGGATCGGGGATGACGCCCAGGTAGAGCATGGCCTGCGAGGCGATCGATTGCAGCAGCGTTTCGAGCGACGCCTTGGGCAGTTCGCGCTGCCCGCCTGCCGTCGGCCTGCCCGCGCCGCCGGCGGGCCTGGTGGCCTCGGCGGCCTTCACCTTCTGTTCCAGCCGTTCCTTCTCAGCCTCGGCCTCGGCCTTCCAATCCGAGTCGATCTGAATCTTCGATCCGCCAGAGGGTGCATTGCTCATCGTGTGCCGTCCTTCCAATCACTGCGAAAACCGCAGTGAGATCGATACGCCGCAAGTATAGTGAGGTCTGCGAAATCGTGCCATTGTGAGGAAGGCATTGAGGCACGAAGGCACGGGGGAGAAGGCACGAAGGCATTGAGGCACGAAGGCACGAAGGGGGAGGCCATCGTGCCCCAGGTGATCGGTTGCCTGCTCCGTCATTTTGCAATTTTCATTTTGCAATGGCCATCGGCCATTCTCTCCCCTGCCTTCCCCTCCGTGCCTCAATGCCTTTCAACTCGGAACTCGGAACTCGGAACTCGGAACTCGGAACTTTTCATCCCCTCCGTGCCTTCGTGCCTTCGTGCCTCAATGCCTTCTCTCTCTGCCTTTCTCTCTTGGCAACGTCAGAAAATTGCCGTATCATTGAGGCGTGGCTGGCGGAGTTCGCCGGTCGAGGTTCCCATGCAACCCCATTTCTGAGGAGATTCGGATGAGACTTTATCCATTGATGGTCCTTTGTGTCATGGCCGCCTTTGCACCGGCTGTCTCTGCGGTGACGTTTGATTTTCCCGGCACGGCCGACGTGACGCTCGCCAACAACACCACCTTCGATGAGGACAGCATCTGGGCCAATGCCGACGGGGATAACAGCATCAACCTGAACGGCTTCACGCTGACCAACGACGGCGCCACCATCAGCTTCACCGCCGCCACGGACATCGATCTGATCGGCGGGGCCGGGTCCAGGTTCGTCAACAAGGGAACCTTCAACCACACCGGCACGGATCGCCTCGATGCGCAGGTCTCCACCGTGAACATCGACAACGAAGGCCTGTGGCACCTCAATGCCGACCAGGCGGGCAACCAGGCCCTGACGCTGCGCGGCGGCACGTTCCTCAACACCGGCATCGTCCGCAAGTCCGCCGGCGGCGTCAGCCGGTTCGAACACGGTAGCGCAGGAGTGTTCAGCAACCAGGGCACGGTCGAAGTGAACAACGGAAACTTCGACATCGATCTCGACATCGCCCAGTACAACCTCGCCACCGCCACTCTCACCGGCGGCATCTGGCACATCATCCACACCGCCGGCAGCAACGCCACACTCTCGGGCGATCATGGCGCCGCCGGCTTCGACGCCATCGCCATCATCGGCCCGTCCGCCACCGTCGTCATGGGCGGCGCCAACCCCGTCTGGATCGATCTGACCGCCAACCTCAATGCCGTGCAGGGCACCCTGGGCGTTCAAGGCGGCTACGAGTTCAACACCGTCGGCGATCTCGATGTCACCGGCACCCTCCAGTTCGGCCTCTCCGACCTGCCGGTGCATGAGGCCAACCCGTCGCTGATCAACGTCATCGGCGAGGTGAGCTTCGATGCCGGCAGCTTCATCAGCATCCTCGATCTCTCGCTCGATGGACTCGACGAGGGCTCGTATCTGCTGATGACCTACGACACCCTCAATGGCCTGCCCACACTGCTTCTGGGAGCCAACGTGCCCGGCGGTTCGACGCTGGACTTCAGCGTGGATGGTGAGATTCGCCTGACCGTCCGGGCCATTCCCGAACCCGCCACCACCCTGCTCGGCCTGATGGGATTGGGCGGCCTGATGCTGCGTCGCCGACGCCATGTGTGAACCTTCCATCAAAACCAGTCATTCGCACCACACCCCGCCGCCAAGGCGGGGTTTTTTGTTTCGGCTCATGTACCCGCCGTGGCGCCAAACCCGATGGCGAGGGCCGCCGAGCCGTCGGGGTATTCTGTGCGCGGCGCCGATACCCCGACGGCTCGCCAAGCCTCGCCATCGGGCTTGGCACCTCATTCGGTACATGAGCCTTTGTTTCAATCAACTCTGATTGTCCGAGCCGCGTGGCGGATGGCTTGTTCGCGTTTTCGGATAATGACTAACGCTGATCTAACCGTCATTTCACACTTGTCTAACACTCTGGTACATTTCCCCCTGCTTCAGGTCGGCTTTGCCCAGCCGCGGCCCGACGTTCACCCAGGCTTTTTCCATGCGCACCTTCGCCAAACTGTTCGGTCGCTCGCCGTTCGTCCCGCTGCGGACGCACATGGACAAGGCGGAGGAATGCGTCGGCAAGGCGATGGAGGCGGTCGAGCTTTTTCTCAAGGGCGAGTTCGATCGGCTCGGTGAACTGGCGGAGTTTGTTTCGCGGCTGGAGCACGATGCCGACCGCATCAAGAACGACATTCGCAATCATCTGCCCAAGGGGATGTTCCTGCCCGTCGATCGCGCCAGTCTGCTGGAGATTCTGTCGGTGCAGGACAGCATTGCCGACAAGGCGGAAAACATCGCCATTCTGCTGACCTTCAAGCGCATGGGCGTGCCTGACGCCATCCGCGCCGATCTGCGGGCCTTCATTGATATGAACGCCCAGGCGGTCAAGGCGATCGGCGGCGTGGTGGGCCATCTCGATGAACTGATGGAGAGCGGCTTCGGCGGGGCGGAGGCCGACCGCGTCAAGGGCATGGTCGAGGAGGTGGCACGCAAGGAGCATGAAGTGGATGTGATCCAACGCCGGCTGCTCAAGACGATGCTGGCCCGCGAGGAAGACTACACCTACGGCGAATTCTTCCTCTGGACCCGCCTGATCCGGCAGATCGCCGACCTGTCGAACCACGCGGAAAAGCTGGGCAACGTGATCCGCATGACGTTGGAAATCAAATAACCATTACAAAGTTCCGAGTTCCGGGTTCCGAGTTCCGGGTTCCGAGTTCCGAGTTGTCAACCATCGAAAACTCCACGGACTCGAATTCCCCAACTCGGAACTCGAAACTCGGAACTCGGAACTGACTTTTCCCATGGACACCACCTCGGTCCTTCTCGGGCTGACCATTCTGTTCGGCTTCTACATGGCGTGGAACATCGGGGCCAACGATGTCGCCAACGCGATGGGCACGAGCGTCGGCTCCGGCGCGCTGACGCTGCGCCGGGCGGTGATCGTGGCCGCGGTGCTGGAGTTCGCCGGCGCCTTTCTCGTGGGCGACGCGGTGACCGACACGCTGCGCAGCAAGCTGTTTGACGCCTCGCAGCTCGACGCCATGACCCTGGGCTGCGGCATGCTCTCGGCGCTGCTGGCGTCGGGCATCTGGCTGCAAATCGCCTCCTACTTCGGCTGGCCGGTTTCGACCACGCACTCGATCGTCGGCGCGGTCATCGGCGTGGGCTGCGTGACGGTGGGGGTCGGCGAAATCCACTGGGGCGAAGTCGGCAAGATCGCCTCGAGCTGGGTCATCTCCCCGCTGCTGGCCGGGGCCATTTCGTACATCCTCTTCCGCATCGTGCTGGTGAAGGTGTTTTACAAAAAGAACCCGGTGGCGGCGGCGCGAAGGGTCACGCCGCCGATGGTCTTCATCGTGCTCACCGTCATGCTGCTGGTGACCGGCCTCAAGGGGCTCAAGGGCATGTGGCCGCGCATCGGCGTCGAGACGCCCTCCCCGGCCGTCATCTGGTGCGCCGCCACCCTGCTGGGCGCCATCGGCTTCTTCATCGCCAAACGAATGCTCGGCAAGGCGCCCCCCGAAGAACAGCAGGACGCCAATCACCTGCTCAACAGTTACGTCGCCCGCGGCCTGGAAAAGGCGGGCATGCACCTGCGCCGGGTGGCGGACACCTCGCAAGGCGTCATTCAGGATCGGGCCGCGTCGCTCCTGACCGAGGTCGATGATCTGGCCCGCGAAGCCCGGCACCATGCGATGCAGTCGCCGCCTCATTCGGAGTTCAAGGAAGTCGAACGCATCTTCTCCTACCTTCAGATACTCACCGCCTGCTTCGTCGCCTTCGCCCACGGCGCCAACGATGTCGCCAACGCCATCGGCCCCATGGCCGGCGCCATCGACGCCTTCCGCGACGGCGTGGTCCACGCCAAAGCCACCGTGCCCGCGTGGCTGCTGGCGCTGGGCGGCCTGGGCATCGTCATCGGCCTGGCGACCTGGGGCTGGCGGGTCATCGAAACCGTCGGCAAACGCATCACCGAACTCACCCCCACCCGCGGCTTCTGCGCCGAGTTCGGCGCCGCCGTCACCATCCTCATCGCCTCCGTCTTCGGCCTGCCCATCTCCACCACCCATACCCTCATCGGCGCCATCCTCGGCGTGGGCCTGGCACGCGGCATCGGAGCCTTGAACCTCTCCACCATGCGCGACATCGTCGCCAGTTGGATCATCACCATCCCCGCCGGCGCAGGCCTGGCCATCATCATCTTCTTCATCCTCCGCGCCATCTTCATCTGAAGATGCCCATAGCCGCGACGTGACACGTCGCGGACGTAAGCAGCCTGAAAGAGCGTCGCGCATACCTTGCACTGCAAATCTCGAACACGTTCGCGCCGCACGGGCGTTGTCACCCGTCATCTTTCGCGCAGCGCACCACCCTTGTTTCCGTTCATCTCCGCGACTCGTTGAGTCGCGGCTATGCAGTGGGTGATTCCCCGATACACCCGCCTGCCAACCCGGCATCCGCCGCGACGCCCGCGCCGGCTTTGTCAGTCGCAGACCCCCGTCAGGCGTGACATAATGGCCCGCCGTTGGCCCATTCTTTGCAATCCCTTCACAGGTGATATCGACATGAGCTTGAAGTTCCAGGACTACTACGAAACGCTCGGCGTGGCCAAGACCGCGACGCAGGATGAGATTCAGCGCGCCTACCGCAAGCTCGCCAAACAACATCACCCCGACACCAACAAAAGCCCCGATGCCGAGAAGAAAATCAAGCAGATCAACGAAGCCTACGAGGTGCTCAAAGACCCCGACAAACGGCAGCAGTACGACGAGCTTGGCGCGGACTACAAGAACGGTCAGGAGTTTCGACCACCGCCGGGCTTCGATGGCTTCGGCCGAGGCAGTGCGGGCGGCGCGGGCGGATTCCGCATGGAAAGCGGAGATTTCTCCGATTTCTTCGAAGCCTTTTTCGGTCAGCAGAAACGCGGCTTTGGCGACAACCAACGAGCGGCACGCCCGGCCAGGGGTGAGGATGTGCAGACGCAGATTTCCATCAGCGTCGAAGATGCGTACCACGGCTCGCAGCGCGAAATCGCCCTGCAAACCGGCGATGGCCAGCGCAAGACGCTCACGGTGAAAATCCCGCCCGGCGCAGGTGACGGCTCCGTGATCCGACTTGCGGGCCAGGGCGGTCCCGGTGTGCATGGCGGTGCGGCCGGCGACCTGCTGCTGAAGGTGCGCGTGGCGCCGCATCCGCGTTTTGAAATCGATGGTCAGAACCTGACCTGCGATGTGAAGATCGCGCCTTGGGAAGCGGCGCTGGGTGCGAAAGTGGATCTGCCGCTTTTTGGCGAGAATGTCTCACTGACCATTCCCGCCGGTGCGCAGAGCGGCCAGAAGCTGCGACTGCGCGGCAAAGGCCTGCCCGCCAAAGGCAGGACCGGCGAGCCCGGCGACCTGTACGCACGACTGCTCATCGCAGTGCCCAGGGCACTCACCGATGAGGAACGCGAGCTGCTTGAGAAATGGAAGGCGATCACGACGTTTGATCCGCGAGGATGAATTCGATATGAAATTTCGAATCTCCAATTTCAAATCTCAGAACGTGTATCCAAACCCCACATAGCCCCGGCCTTGGCCGGGGTGACGCAAGGAATCCGGCGGGTCTCCCCGGCCAAGGCCGGGGCTATGTGAATCAACCGAATGTTTTAATACACGCTCTCAGATTCCAGTTTCCAAATCCGAAATCTCAAATTCGAGATTTACTCCGCAGGAGTTCCCATGGATATCAACAAATTCACGCAAAAATCCCAGGAAGCCCTGCAAGCCGCGCAGGTCACCGGCGTCCAGCGCGGCCATCAGGAAGTTGACGGCGAACACCTTCTGCTCGCGCTCGTCCAGCAGGAAGGCGGCCTCGTGCCGCGATTGCTTGAAAAGCTCCATCGACCCGTTGATGTCATCGTCGCGGAGCTCGAGCGCCAACTCAACAGGCGCCCCTCCGTCTCCCAAGGCGGCACCGGCCCCGGACAAGTCGCCATCAGTCAGCAGACGCAGCGCATCCTCGTCAATGCCGAGCAACAGGCCAGACGACTCAAGGATGAATACGTCAGCGTCGAACACCTGATCCTCGCCATGCTCGAGGACTCCACCAGCAGCGCGGGCAACATCCTGCGCACGCTGGGCATCACCCGCGATGAATTCCTCAAAACCCTCACGCAAGTGCGCGGCAGCCAGCGCGTGCAATCGGCCAACCCCGAAGCGACCTACGAAGCGCTCCAGCGCTATGGCCGGGATCTGGTGGCCGACGCCAAGGCGAACAAGCTTGATCCGGTGATCGGCCGCGACGGCGAGATTCGCCGGGTGATTCGCATCCTTTCACGCAAGACGAAAAACAATCCCGTGCTCATCGGCGAGCCCGGCGTCGGCAAAACGGCGATCGTCGAAGGCCTGGCGCAGCGGATCGTGCGCGGCGACGTGCCCGAAGGCCTCAAGGACAAGACCATCTTCGCCCTCGACATGGGTTCGCTCATCGCCGGCGCGAAATATCGTGGTGAATTCGAGGAGCGTCTCAAGGCGGTGCTCAACGAGATCAAGCAGGCGCAGGGCCGCATCGTGCTCTTCATCGACGAACTGCACACGATCGTCGGCGCAGGCAAGGCCGAGGGGGCGATGGACGCGGGCAACCTGCTCAAGCCGCTGCTGGCCCGCGGTGAGCTGCACTGCATCGGCGCGACGACGCTCGATGAATATCGGCAGCACATCGAGAAGGATGCCGCGCTGGAGCGGCGCTTCCAACCGGTGACGGTCGATCCGCCCAGCGTGGAGGACACGATTTCGATCCTGCGCGGTCTTAATGATCGTTACCAGGCCCATCACGGGGTGAAGATCCAGGATAACGCCCTCGTCGCCGCGGCGGTGCTGAGCAACCGCTACATCAGCGATCGCTTTCTGCCCGACAAGGCGATCGACCTGGTCGATGAAGCCTGCGCCATGGTGCGCACCGAGATCGACTCGATGCCTTCGGAACTCGATGAGGTGATCCGCCGTCAGCGGCAGCTTGAGATCGAAGAGATGGCGCTGAAGAAGGAGACCGATGCGGCCAGCCGCTTGCGGCTTGGCAATCTCCAGAAAGAGCTGGCCGACCTCAAGGCCGATGGTGACGCGATGAAGGCGCAGTGGGAGGCGGAAAAAGGATCGATCGACAAGCTCAAAACGCTGCGTGAGCAGATCGAGGAGGTCCGCGCGCAGATCGAGCAATACGAAAACCCGCGCAGCTACAACCCACAGAAGGCGGCGGAGCTGAAGTACGGCAGGCTGCCCGAACTGCAAAAAGAACTGGAATCACTGGAGAAAACCGATGCGAAGCCGCAAGCGGCATCCAGACTCCTGCGCGAACAGGTCACCGAAGAGGAGATCGCCCAGATCGTCTCCCGCTGGACCGGCATTCCCGTCACGCGCCTCGTCGAAGGTGAGCGCGAAAAGCTTCTCAAGCTCGATCAGATTCTGCACCAGCGCGTCATCGGCCAGGACGAAGCGGTCAAGCTCGTCGCCGATGCGGTCATCCGGGCCCGCGCAGGCATCAAGGACCCCAAGCGTCCCATCGGCTCGTTCATCTTCCTCGGTCCGACAGGCGTCGGAAAAACCGAGCTGGCCCGCGCCCTGGCCCAGACCCTTTTCGACAGTGAAGAGAACATCGTCCGTATCGACATGAGTGAGTACATGGAGAAGCATGCCGTGTCGCGCATGATCGGCGCGCCGCCCGGCTACGTCGGCTACGAAGAAGGCGGCCAGCTCACCGAAGCGGTGCGCCGCAAGCCTTACTGCGTGATTCTCTTCGATGAAATCGAGAAGGCGCATCACGATGTGTTCAACGTGCTGCTTCAAATTCTTGATGACGGCCGGGTCACTGATTCGCAGGGCAGGACGGTCAGCTTCAAGAACTGCGTCATCATCATGACCAGCAACATCGGCTCGGCCCACCTGCTCGAAGATTCGATGGCGAGCGGCGAGATCGGCCCGCGGGCCCGCAACAGCGTGATGGCGGACCTGCGCTCGCACTTCCGGCCCGAGTTCCTCAACCGTGTCGATGACATCGTGCTCTTCAAGCCGCTCACCCTCGCGGAAATCACGAAGATTGTGGACCTGCTGGTGGAAGACATCCGCAAGCGACTGAGCGACCGGCACATCGGCCTGGAACTGACGGAGGAGGCGAAGGTGTTCATCGCCGGCGCGGGGTACGACCCGGTCTATGGCGCCCGTCCGCTCAAGCGATACCTGCAACACGAACTGGAGACGAAAATCGGCCGGGCGATTCTCGCGGGTGATCTGCAGGACGGCGCGACGCTGCGCGTGACCGCCGCCGAGGAGCAACTGAAGATCGAAGTCGTGAAGCCGCAGCAATAGCCGCGACTCAACGAGTCGCGGACATGCGCCGCCTGAAGGGGTGTCCGTGGCGCGGTGGATGGACAACATCGGCCACGCGGCGGGCATCCGTTGGCGGTGGACGAGTGGCAGGCGCCCGGTTGTCGCCCGGCAGTAAAAGCGGCGACCAGGCGCGTTCGAGTTCTGCGGTCCAAGGTGTGCTTCACACCCCTTCAGGCTGGATACATCCGCGACTCGTCGAGTCGCGGCTCATGCGATTGCGATTGCCCTTGGGCGAACCTCATTCGATCTTGAGTTCCAGCCTGACCGCGAGGGTTTCATCGATCAGGCGGAGCGTGATCGGTTTGCCTCCGATGGCCGGGGCCACGTTCTCGATGATGTTGCGGAAGTCCGCCTGAATGGCTTCATCCTGCCAGCCTGCGGGGGCGGTCACGAAGGAGATCGTGGCGGCGCCGGCCTCCTTGAGCAGAAAAACATCGCGCCGTCGATCGCTCTTGAAGAACCTGATGTCCTCCAGCGCCTTGCCCAGCGCCTTCGCCTCGTCGATGGTGGCGTCGCCCAGGCGATAAACCAATTCCCTGGCGTTGATGAATTCGGGCGTGCCCCACCGGCTGCTTTCGACCTTGAATTCCTTCTTCGTGTTGAGGTTGCTGCTGAGCAGGCGCACGTTGATCGGCACGCCGCCGACGGTGTAGGCCACCTGTTCGGCGATGGATCGAAACTGGGTTTCGTACAGGGGATCGGTGTAGCCTTCGGGGCTGACGACAAAGGAGAGGGTGACGCCGGTTTCGCTTTTGTTGAGCAGGACATCGATCTCATTGCCGTTGCCGAAGTATTCGATGCGGGTGAGGGCTTCGCCCAGGGCGCGGGCCTGGGCTTCGGTGGCGGCGCCGGAGTAGTTGACGGCTTCCTTGCCGGTGATGACCAGGCGGGTGCCCATGAGCTGGATGTGGCGAATCCAGATGATGACGACGATCACCCCGATGACGATGCCGGCGATACCGGCGATGTAGAGGCCGACTTTGGATTGGGATTGTGACATGGGGAGGTCTGCGAAGGCGGGGATGTTCAATACGCAACGGCCGGCAGTCCAAGGAACTGGGCGACGATTTTGGCAACGCGGTCGGCAAATGCGTCGCCGGCCTGTCCGACGAACGTGGCGCGACGATGACGATAATCGAGCGCCTTGATCTGGTGAAGCCAGACAAACGTGGGTTTGGGCAGTTTCACGGCGGGAGGCAGGGGCACCTGAAGGCGATGCTGCGGATGATCGGGGCCTTTTTCCTGGCTGGTGCATGCGAGAACGATGGCCAAACCGGTCCTGGTCTGAAACTTGAGCGGACTGAGAACCAGTGCGTAATGCGGTCCCGCGAACTCGGTGCCGGCGGCGGGATCGAAATCAAGGTGGATCACCTCGCCGCGATCGGGGGTGTGAATCGGTTTGGTCTTGCCCGCGGCAGGCTTGCTCACAGCCGTTCCTTTCCGACAGGATTCCCCCACATTTCACCGCCGGCGTTGTCGGGGGTGACGCCTTCGAGCAGTTCATCAAGGGTGGGAATGGTCTTTCGGGGTTCGACCATCAGCGTGTCCCCCTTGATGTGGAAGCGGACCTTGCTGCCCTCCTTGAGGCCCAGTTGGCGCGTCAGTTCACTGGGGATGCGCAGCGCCAGGCTGTGGCCCCAGCGGGCGATCTGCGGAGAGGGCGGTGATGACCGGCGGGATGCGGGCTTTCGTTTGGCGGAGGACATCGAAGATCTCCTTGTATCTACATGGACTATACATGGGGGCGGAGCGGCAGGCAATCAAAAAAACGGAAAAACCCATGCACGGGAGTGCATGGGCTTTGGAGTTTTAGCGGATGTTCGGCGTGCCGGTTCATGCGCCGGCGGCCTCTTCCTCCCATGAGCCATCGACGAAGCCGCGCAGCTTGCGGCTGCGGACGGGGTGCTGGAGTTTGCGCAGGGCCTTGGCCTCGACCTGGCGGACGCGCTCGCGGGTGACCTTGAAGATGCGGCCGACCTCTTCGAGGGTGTAGGTGTAGCCGTCGCCGATGCCGTAGCGAAGCTTGATGATTTCGCGCTCGCGGTAGGTGAGCGTCTTGAGCACCTGTTCGATGCGTTGGCGGAGCATGTCCTGGGCGGCGGAATCGGTGGGGTTCTCGGCTTTTTCATCTTCGATGAAATCGCCGAAGTAGGAATCTTCGGACTCGCCGACGGGACGGTCGAGGCTGATCGGGTGACGGGAAATCTTCATCACGCGTCGAACCTCGGTGACGGGCATCTTGGCGATCTCGGCGATCTCCTCGATGGTCGCTTCGCGGCCCAGGCTCTGGAGCAGGTCCTTGGCGATGTTGCGCAGCCTGCTCATCGTCTCGATCATGTGGACGGGGATGCGGATGGTTCGGGCATGGTCGGCAATGGCACGGGTGATGGCCTGGCGGATCCACCAGGTGGCGTAGGTGGAGAACTTGTAGCCGCGCTTGTATTCGTACTTATCGACGGCACGCATCAGGCCGGTGTTGCCTTCCTGGATGATGTCGAGGAACGACAGGCCGCGGTTGCGGTACTTCTTGGCGATGGAGACGACCAGGCGCAGGTTGCCGCCGGAGAGGTCGCGCTTGGCCTGCTCGTATTCATCGAAGACGATCTTGATGTCGCGGACTCGCTCGAGAATTTCCCCAGGCTCCATGAGCACGAGCGAGCGCAGGCCGGCCAGCTCCTCCTTCATGACCATGAGGTCTTCGGGGTCGTACTGATTCGGATGCGTTTCAGAGTGCTTGAGATCGCGCACCAGTTCCTGCATCTTCTCGCAGATGGCGCGAAGCTTTTTCATCAGCGGCGCGATCTTGCTGGTGCGCAGGCTCAGTTCCTCGATCAGGCGGGCCATCTTGCGGCGGCGAATCTTCAGGCGATCCTTCACTTCACCGATGAACTGCTTGGTCTTGCGGCCGGACTCATCGAGCAGGGCCCAGTCTTCGCGGTCCAGGTCGAGCAGGCGATGCACGGTCTTGAGGTTCTCCGGAATGCGGGCGGCGATCTTGCCCTTGGCATCTTCCTCGGCAGTGGAAATCTTCATCGTGCGATCGAAGGGCAGATCGCCATCCTTGACCAGTTCGAGAATCTCCACCGCGGCCTGAACGCAATAATCATTCTCCAGCACCTTGCGGCGGAAAATCATGCGGCAAGTCTCGATCTTCTTCGCCAGGCGGATTTCCTCTTCACGGGTGAGCAGCGAAATCTCGCCCATCTGCGTCAGGTACATGCGCACCGGATCATCGATGCGACGGTTGCTGGCTTCCTGAAGGGCGTGCGCCAGGTCGGCGCGAAGCTGTTCCTCGGTAAGCTCGGCTTCGGCGATCACTTCCTCGGGCGTCATGCCTTCGGGCAGGATTTCGGGGACGATGGCCTTGACGGGTTCGGGCGTTTCGGGTTCGTCTTCCACGACGGCTTCGGCCTCGGCCGCCGCCGCCGCCACTGCCGCCGCCGCTGCATGGGCCGCGGCATTGGCGTTCTGCTGTTCGACCCCCATCGCCGCGGCGCGGGCGGCGGCAGCGGCGGCGCTGGACCGGCTGACGGCGGGACGGCCGGGGGTGATCACAACCATGTCGCTTTCGATCAGACGGATCTTCATCCCGTCCAGCCGGGCGAGAAACTCATCCATCTTGTCAGGATCGACCATCTCATCAGGCAGACTGGTGTTCAACTCCTCATAGGTGATGTAGCCGCGTTGTTTGCCACTCTCAATCAACTCCGCCAGTGCGGGATGCGTCTCTTCTACGACCACGGGAAACCCTTTCATCAAGTCAACAGAACCCGACGGCGCACAGCAACGCGACGACCGGGATCCTTGTGTTTCCGCGGCGCGACCTTGCGCCGGCGGAATGGTGGTATGACGGCGGATGGGGCAAAGCCGGACGAGAAGATGCGGAGACCGTGCAAGTTTGTTGAGTGGTTCGGAGGACAAGTCGCGGAGTTCAGGCATCAGATCACGCATGTCCCGATGAAAGCGAAGGCCGCTTGCGGGGACGGGCGTGGGGCGGTGTCGCGAGTGGGGACTACCGCACCTCTTGGCTGTGCTCTGACTCGGGCGTCTGCCTCAAAACGGCTCTCTGACTTCCGGCGTCCGATCTCTGATCCATCCGTCGAAACATTCGGCCACGCTGCCTTGCGCGGCCTTTCAACGCGATTTTCGCCCATGAAAATCGCGGTACAAATCAATCACGCTGCAAACCGAAACCCGAACATTTTTTCCCGTGAACCGACTCAAACATACTCCCGAAAATCTCGAATACTAATGTTCGCAGACTGCAAGGGCAAAAACTTTGGAAGTCGCATCCGGGCCGCAGGGCGTGGATCATTCCCTGGTCCGCATGATGCTCAGGGGCGAGCGTTGGGTTTTCCGCAGTTCCATGGCCTTTCGCAAGGCGTCATCGGCCGCCGCCGGTTCGCCGGGGGTCGTGCCGGGCATCTGTTCCCGCCACTCGACCTTTCGGTGGTGCTCCAGGATTTTCGCCGCCGCCGTCGCCAGTTTGTCCGCCAGGCTGCGGTTGATCGCCGCGCTGGCGGCGGTCATGTCGTCCACTTCCTTTTCAATCACCGTGGCCAGTTCCGCCAGCTTCGGCTCATCGCGCTGGGCCAGTTCCGCCAGCAGCATCGAGAGCGTCAACGCGGCGCCGTCGGCCAGGTGTTCGTACATCACCTCATAAAGCCGCCTGCCGACGGGGGTGATCAGTTCACCGGGCATGATCGCCTCATCCACCGGCCTCCCATCCGACAGCGTCAGGTGAAACAGCCCCGGCTCCCGCAACAGGCACCCCATGAACTGCCGCTCGGCACGCATCAGACCAATAGTAGCCGACTCACTGACCGAGGCAACGTCCGAATACTCCAAATGTTGCGATTTTTCCGACTGGGCAGTATTGGCAAAATCAGCATTATCGGTAACGGGATCAGGGGCAGGAGCAGCGGCAGAGACACCGGGGGTGCCGGGGGTGCCGGGGGTGCCGGGGGTGCCGGGCTTTTCCTGCTCCTGCCCCTGCCGCTGCCGCTGCTTTCCCGCCGGGGCGAACTTTTTGAGCAGCGAAGTCACCGCCTCCTCGCTCATGTGCAGCATCTGCGCCAGCCGCTGCATCACCATCGCCTTGCGGATCGGCCCGGTCTTGCGCAGGTCGAGCAGGGCAATTCGGCGAAGGTAATCCTCCGCGATCCGCTGCCTGCCCGTCATCGTCTGGGCGCCATCCATCTGCTCCTTCACCCGGGCAAACTGGTAATCGAGCGCATCGGTCGCCGCCGCGATCGCCTGCTTCCATCGCTGAGCGCCATCGGGCAGCAGCATCAGATCGCCCGGGTCCTTGCCTTCGGGTACGACGGCAATGGCGACATCGACCTCCTCGCCCAGAAAGATTTCCAAAGCCCGGTCGGCCGCCCGCTGCCCTGCCGCATCGGCATCGAAGGTGAGCACGACCTTGTCGCAGTATTTGCGAAGCTCGCGGACATGCTCGGCCGTCAGCGCGGTACCCAGCGTCGCCACCACGTTGGCGGCGCCCATCGCGTGGCAGGCGATGACATCAACATACCCCTCGACGATGATCGCCGTGCGGCTGTCGATGATCGCCTTCTTGGCCAGATGCAGCCCGTAAAGCGTGCGCGACTTGTTGAACAGGGCCGTCTCAGGGCTGTTCAGATACTTGGGTTCATCCTCCTCCCGAATCTTGCGGCCACCGAACGCAATGGGCCGGCCAAGACCGTCGCAGATCGGAAAGATGATGCGGTGGCGAAGGCGGTCGTAGAATGACGAGTTCCGAGTTTCGGGTTCCGAGTTCCGAGTTGTAGAGCCAGTCTCGTGAGAATCGCCGCTGCTGTTGTCTTTCAACTCGGAACTTTGAACTCGGAACTCGGAACTTTCCTTCTGCCTCGGCGAAACGAGTCCCGCCAATTCGAACCCGCGCCGGTTCCACTTGTTTGCCGCGATCGCCTTGACCAGCCCGTCCCAGCCGTCGGGGGCGTAGCCGATCTGGAAGGCTTCGATGAGCTGCGCGGGAATCCGTCGCTTGTCGATGTAGGTCCGGGCCGTCGCCCCCTGCTGCGGATGGCGGAACAGTTTCTGGAAAAACATCACCGCCAACCCGTTGGCTTCGCCGATGACCTGTCTTTCGTTGGCCCCTGTCCCCTGTCCCCTGTCCCCTGTCTCCTCCACCTTGATCCCCGCCCGCTCGGCGAGAAACCGCAGCGCTTCGGGAAAGGTCATTTTGTGGAACTTCATCATCCAGCCGAACGCATCGCCTGTCGCGCCGCAGACAAAACAATGAAATATCTGTTTCGCCGGGACGACATACATCGAAGGGTTGCGATCTTCATGGAACGGGCACAGCCCGACAAACTCCCGGCCCTTGTGCTTGAGCAGCAATTGTTCGCCAATGAGGTCCACCAGATTGGTGGACTGCTGCACCTGAAGCTTGATGTCATCGCGGAACGCCATGAGGCGATTGTAGCAGGCAGGAGACGGGGGACGGAAAACGGGGGACAAGGGACATCATAGCCGCAGCGTCCTCGCTGCGCGTCTGCGGAACAGGAGACAGGATCCACCGCGTCAAATCACCACCCTTGAGGCCGGGCGCGTCCGCGACGTGTTACGTCGCGGCTCTGCTTTCACCCCCTCACCGCACCGCGCCCAGGATGTCCCGCCTTGCTTCGTCCATCAGCACCTTGTGGGTGCCCAACGCCACCTCCGGCTTGTCATCCGTCGGCTGCCTCTGAACGTATCGGCCATCGGGCTGCATGTCCCACGCCTGCCTTTGGTCCGCGAGCATCACATCGAGAATGTGCCTGAGCTTGTTCTGCAACGCCGGCTCGAAAATCGGTGTGACGCACTCCACGCGACTGTTCAGGTTGCGATACATCCAGTCAGCCGAGCCGATGTAATACTCAGCATGGCCCGCGTTGTGGAAGTAATAGATTCGGCTGTGCTCGAGGAACCGGCCGATCACGCTCTGCACCGTGATGTTGTCGCTCAGGCCCGGCACGCCCGGACGCAGGCAGCAGAAACCGCGCACGATCAGCTTGATGCGCACGCCGGCTTTGCTCGCTTCGTACAATTTCTCGCAGATTTTCTTGTCTTCCAGACTGTTGAACTTGGCGATGATCAGCGGCCTCTGGGAGTCGCTTTCATCACCGCCCCGCTGCTTCCATGCTTCGCACAAGCCGATCTCGCGATCGATCATCTGGTTGAAGCGATCGCGCATGTTGATCGGGGCCACGAGCAACGTGTTGAAGTCTCGCTTGCGGCTGTGACCCGTCAGGTAGATAAACAGATCGATCAGTTCGCTGGTGATCGCGGGATTGCAGGTGAACAAGCCGAAGTCCGTGTAGAGACTGGCGGTCTTGGGGTTGTAGTTGCCGGTGCCGATGTGGGCTTAGACCCGCATGCCGTCGTGTTCCTGACGCACGATGGCCGCGACCTTCGTATGGGTCTTGAGGCCGACGATGCCATAGACCACGTGCACGCCCGCTTTTTCCAGCGTCTGGGCCACGCGGATGTTCCGTTCCTCATCGAAGCGGGCCTTGAGCTCCACCAGCGCCACGACCTGTTTGCCGGCCTCGGCGGCACGGATCAGTTCGGGGATGAACGGCGAATCGGCGCCGGTGCGATAGAGCGTCAGCTTGATCGCCATCACCTTCGGATCGCGGGCCGCCAGCCGGATGAAACGTTCCACGCTGCTGTTGAACGATTCATAAGGATGATGCACCATCACATCGCCCGAGCGGATGATGCTGAACATGTCCGCATCGCCGTCGGCCAGTCGCGGTGAAACCGTCGGCGTCCAGCCTTCATATTTCAGCGCGGGCAGCGGCAGATCGGCGATGGCCCACAGACCGCCGTAGTCGAGCACGTCGGGCATGTGATAGACATCGTTGTCGTCAAGATTCAGTTCGTCGCGGATGAGGTTGATCATGCGCGGATTGGGCGCGGTGCCGCCGATCTCCAGCCGCACCGCATCGGCAAACTTGCGGTCGCGCAGCTCCTGTTCGATCAGTTCGAGCAGGTCATTCGCCTCGCCTTCATCGCGCTCCACCTCGGCATTGCGGGTGACGCGGAAGGACATGACATCCTCGATGATCATGCCTGGGAAAAGGTCGTCCAGGTTGTGGCGGATCAGGTCGCGCAGCTTGACGAAGCGATGGGGGCCGCCGTTGCTCTTGCCCTGCGTTCCCAGCCGGACCCATTGCGGGAGCATCTGGGGCACCTTGACGCGGGCGAACTGGATGCCGCCGACATCGCCGCGGCCGTAGCGCTGCCCGTTGCCGTCATATTCGAACCCGTCGCCGCGCTCGCTGGGATGACGCAGCATGATGCCCAGCGACATGCTCAGGTTGCTGATGAACGGAAACGGATGCCCCGGATCGACCGCCAGCGGCGTGAGGATCGGGAAGAGATTCCTCTGGTAATACTGCTGGGCGAAGGCGCGGTCCTCATCGGTCAGCTCATCCCAGTTGAGCAGGTGGATGGCGTTCTCCGCCAGCGCCGGGCGCACCATGTTCGTGTAGCAGTCGAGCTGACTCTTGAGCAGATCGCTGACGGACCTGCGAATCTGCGCGAGCTGTTCGCGCGGCCCAAGACCGTCGGGGGTGATCACCGACAGCCCGGCATCGATCTGCCCCTTGATCGAGCCGACCCGCTTCTGAAAAAACTCGTCGAGGTTGGAGGCGAAGATCGCCAGGAAGCCGACGCGCTCCAGGAGCGGCGTGCGCGGATCGATCGCCTCGTGCAGCACGCGACGGTTGAACTCCAGCCAGGAGATGTCGCGGTTGAGAAACTCGCCTGCCGAAGGCGCGGCAGGCGTGGCGGAACGGACGAAAGCGGTGGAAGTATCGTTCATGGCAATGCGGTCAATGCTGGCTGGGATATCCGGGGGCGGGGGGCTTTGCGCTGCCACAAAAGATGGGCGCACCCATTTTCGTGTATTCCACCTGAGCGTCCGACCCGGCGCGGGGACATTATCATACTCCGGTGTCGGTTCGATGCGCCGAAACATCCTCTAACCGAAATCACATGAACCCCAGGTTCATCAGAGCCGCGACTCAACGAGTCGCGGACGCGAACAGCCTGAAGAGGTGGCCGAATGCACCTTTTTCTTTCAGCCTCGATCGGTGCCCGGTCGTTTTCGCATCCCGTGATCCGCTGCGCGATGGTCACTCCATTCTTGTCGCTCACGTCCGCGACGTGTTACGTCGCGGCTCAATGGATCACCGCTTCATCCCGTCAACCGCCAGGCGGCGCGGTAGCGCAGGCCCAGGTTCAGGATGCGCTGGATCAGGTCGTCGTATTCGATGCCCGCGTGATGGGCCGACTCGGCGAAGTCTTCGCCATAGGACAGATTCGGGTTGGGGTTGGCTTCGATCAGATAGGGCGTGCCGTCGGGGCTTAAGCGCAGGTCCATGCGGGCGTAGCCGGTGAGGTTGAGTTGGCGATAAGCGCGGCGGCAGAGCTTGTTGATGCGGGTCACCGTCGCGGGGTCCAGGTCCTGCACGAGGCCGGTCTTGAGGCCGACTTTGCGCTGATAGGCTTCATCCCATTTCACTTTTGCCGTGGCGATGTTGGGTGAATCCTCTGGAAGATTTTCAAAGGTCAATTCCCATATCGGAAACGTTCGCAGTTGCTGGTTGCCCATGATGCCCACGTAAAGCTCGCGGCCTTCGATGTAGCGCTCGGCAATCGCATCGGTGCCCAGGGTGCGATGGATGAACTCGACGCGCTCGGCGAGCTTGTCATCGCTGGTGACGATCGAGGCGTGTGAGATGCCCGCCGAGGCTTCTTCGGTGAGCGACTTCACCAGCAGCGGATATTCATACTTCCTTCGGCGCGACATTTTGCGGCCGTTGGGGAAGACATGAAAACGAGGCGTGGGGATGCGGTGATACGAAAGGATTTTTTTCGAGAGCGCCTTGTCATGCGCGAGCATCAGGCCGCGCGGGTTGCAGCCGGTGTAGGGTTGCCTGAGAAGTTCGAGGAATGAAACGACCGCCTGGTCGTAAACGGAGACGCCATGAAACTCCTCGAGCACGTTGAAGGCGATGTGCGGCTTGTATGTTTCGATCGCCTGCCGAATGACATCAAGGTTCGAGCGCACGCCGACGCAGTGGACTTCATGCCCCAGATGACGCAGCGTCTGCACGACATCGAACTCGGTCTTCCAGTCGGCGATCTCCTTTTCCGTCCGCCCTTCGAGCGAATCGGGCGGGATCAGGTCTTCGTGCATAAGGACGATGATGCGCAGCGGTCTCATACTTTCGTCCCTTGGGGTTGGCGGCGACAGGCCGGGGATGAAGCGCGATCGCACGAGCGACGGGGCTTCGAAGACCGGCTCGATGCGGCGGCGCGATCGCGGCAAATCGGCGCGAGGCTTTCGCGTTCGCCCCGGCTCGTTGAGCAGCGCATCGGGGCGCAGCCGGGCGGTGCGAACGGACGAACGATTCGGCTTGAGGAGTGTTGTGGTCACGGTGCAGCCTCGGGGGACGGAAAACAGGGGACGGGGGACGAGAATCGGAGCGAAGCCGCAAGCGGCTTTTGTTTCCTGTCTCCTGTTCCCTGTCTCCTGTTTCCTGTTCCTTTCCCTCACATGACGATCTGCTGGCCGCCGCCCTGGAGGAACTTCATGGTCTGCACGGTGATCATGAGCATGGCCTGAAGTTTGGTGAAACGCTTGGGCAGCATGGTGCGGAGCTTCAGTTCCTTGCTGCGGTTGATCATGTCGCGGACGACGTGATCGATCGTGTAAGGATGGGCGCCGGTCCAGCCCGCGACGGTCGTGCGGATGTCGCGGCGGCTGGAGCGAAGGAACGCAGCCGCCGTTTCATTATCGGCAAACCGGGGATCATCCGAGAAGATGCGCAGCAGATCACGATCGTAGAAGTCCGGCCAGTCGTTCTCATAAGTCTGCTGCTTCTTCCGATAATAGTCGCGCAGCGTGATGCGCATGTCGCGTATCGGCTCGATATGCGAACGATTACGGACCACCGGCGCCTGGCCGGCAATCTCGCCCATCAATTCATCGACAAATTCAAGTTTCTTCAGCGCGGGCCAGCCGACGTATTGCTGCCTCCAGCGACCGCCGGGCGTGAGCCAGACGGCAAAGGTCTCGGCGAAATCCTCGGCGGGATGGGCCTGTGCATAGAACCAGTCCAGATGCTGCACGAAGCGGCGGCTCTTGGGCTTGGGGATGTAGGAGCGCGGATAGCGCTGCGTGAATTTGCCGAAGACTTTTCGCCATGTCGGCTTGAAGTGCAGGCGGTACGCGCTGCAGATCACATGGCCCGCCTCATGGCGCAGGATGCGCATGCACTCGCGCTCGGCGGAACCCTCGGCCCGGAGCATGAGCTTCTCCTCCATCCGCGTCAGGCGTTCATGCAGAAGAAAAAACGGCACCGCAATCCCCGGTACGCCGTCAGGACTGAACCACTCGGTGGATATCCACACATGCGGCTTGATCGCCAGTTGCCGCTGCTCCAGTTCGGCATAGAGCCGATCGATGCGATCCATGATCACCGTGCCTTCGAGCTTCAGATCGAGATCGCACAACCGCAGGTCGAGCAGGTCTTCCTCTTCGTAATCAGCCCAGAAGGGTTGGGCTGCACGACGGAGGCGCGTGACAAAACCGCGCCTCTTTTTTCGGACAGCGGTGCGGACAGGTTTGCGGGGCATCACGAACTCGAAACGGAGCAGGCATCGGGGATCAAAAGCGGCGCGGCTGCACCATTGTATGCTCCCATCCGCGGCACGACTTGCCGGCGGGGGTGTGTCAACAGGGTGAAAACATTTGCCATATTTTCAAACCATCGGCTCGCCTGCCAATGATCGGGGCTTCCGCATGGAAGATTCGCTTTCAATCGGGAAGGACGCTCATCATCAAGCCGCCCGTGCACGATCATCACGGTGCCGCGCAAATCTCCTCCACGCTTGCCGTGAATCCTTCCAAAACCTCCGAATGCGCCGCCTGGCCGGGAATCCATTCGCCCTTTCTGACGTGACCCATTTCACGCATCACCCATATCTCGATGGTGCGCTTGTGGGGATCGACGATCCAATACTCCCGCACGCCGCTTGTCATATAAAGGGTGAGCTTGGCGTTGCGATCCCGCGCCTCGCTGCCGGGCGAAAGTATCTCCACGAGCAGATCGGGGGCGCCTCGCAAGTGTTTGTGGGTCAGAATCTCCCTGCGGGCATTGCTCACGAAAATAATGTCAGGCTCGACGATGGTCTGGGTTTCTCCGACATCAATCTCGACATCCATCGGCGCCACGATCACTTCCCCCAGTTTGTTCTTTCTCACGTGACTGAACATCCGCGTGGCAAGTTCCATCAAGGCTCGCTGGTGGGAGAGACTCGGCGATGGCGACATGTGCAAAACCCCTTTGACAAGTTCATATGAATACCCCGGCGGATTCTCCAGCCGCATGTAGTCCGCGATCGTCCATTCACCCTGCCGCGGCGGAATCCACTCCTCGTTCACCGCGGCTTTTGTCCGTGTCGTCATGGCGCTCATGTGCGGCTCCTCATTCCACCCCCGGATTCCCCCGGATTCCCCCGGATTCTCCCATCCCCGCATTCGCTATTATAGCCTGCGGAAAACACGTTCGATCCCGCCATCCCAGGAGCCTTCCCATGTCCGACCTCGCAGGCACGCGCATTCTCGCTTTCGTCGGCGATGATTACGAAGACCTCGAACTCTGGTATCCGAAACTTCGCATGGAGGAGGCCGGCGCTCATGTCACCGTCGCCGGCCTTGAAGCGAACAGAAAATACATCGGCAAGAACGGCTACCCCTGCGTCAGCGATGCCGACATCGCCAGCATGGAGGAAGCCGACTTTCATGGCGTGCTCATCCCCGGCGGCTGGATGCCTGACAAACTTCGCCGCGATGCGAAGGTGCTTCAGCTCGTGGCCGACTTCGAGAAATCGAAAAAGCTCATCGCCTCGATCTGCCACGGTCCGTGGATCGACATCAGCGCCAAAGTCGTGCGCGGCTACAAATACACCGGCACGTCGGCGATCAAGGATGATCTGACCAACGCGGGTGCGGTGTGGGTCGATCAGGAAGTGATGATCGACCGCCATCATGTCAGCAGCCGAAGGCCGGGCGATCTGCCGGCGTTCTGCAAGGGGATGATTCAGGTGTTGACGGCGCAGAGCGGCAACTCATGAAAACGTTGAACATGCAAACCCGATGGCGAGTCCGCGAGCCGTCGGGATATCCCATGATTGTCCGTCCCCCGACGGCTCGCGGACTCGCCATCGGGCTTGCAGGAGCCTTCCAATGAAAATGTATTTCCCGTTCATCACCCTCGTCGTTTCATTCATGCTGATCCACACACCCCGGGTTTCCGCGCAGCCCGATGCCGCCCCCGCTCTCCGCGTCATGTCCTTCAATCTCCGCTACGGCACCGCCAACGACGGCGACAACCACTGGGACAAACGCAAGGAACTGCTCGTCGAAACCATCAAGGCGTTCAACCCCGACCTGCTGGGCACGCAGGAAACGCTCGCTTTCCAGCGCGATTACCTCCTCAAGAACATGGAAGGCTACGAAGCCTTCGGCGTGTCGCGCGAAGATGGCAAGGACAAGGGCGAGATGACCACGGTGCTCTATCGCAAGGATCGTTTCGAAAAACTCGAAGGCGCAACATTCTGGCTCAGCGAAACGCCGGACGCGATCGCGAGCAAAGGGTGGGACACCTCGCTGCCTCGCATCTGCACGTGGATCAAGCTGCGCGATTTGAAGGTGAAGGATGCGCCGCCGGTTTATTTCTACAACACCCACTTCGATCATCGCGGCTCCAAGGCCCGTCTTGAATCCGCGAAGCTCATTCGCCGGCACATCGCCGCTTTGGGCGCCGAGGCCCGCGTCGTTCTCACCGGTGACTTCAACGCCGATGAAGGCAGCGAACCTTACAAGGCGCTCTTCGCCGAGCATGATGGCAAGGCTTCACCGGTGCTCGACACGCTGCGCGTCTTCAAGCCTCAGCGCGGCGATGATGAAGGCTCCTTCAACAGCTTCGGCCCCGCCCCCCGACCCACCCCCGGTTCCCCCGGTTCCCCCGGCAAGGCACGCATCGACTGGGTTGCCGTCTCGCGGCAGTGGACCGTGACCGATGCCGCCATCGACCGCACGCATAAAAACGGCCGCTGGCCTTCGGATCATTTTCCGGTCACCGCGGTGATCAAGGCGAAATGAATCGTGACGCGCATGCCCATCTTTTGGTGAGAAGTTTTGGGTGGCTGGGGCTGAGGCTCTGCGAAGCCCCGGCTCCCCTTGCCGGGGCTTCGC
>CAZYPK010000043.1:0-32302 GCA_964649195.1 uncultured Phycisphaeraceae bacterium | reverse complement strand
CTGCTCCCATCCCATTTCCTGTTTTCCTGCTTTCCTGATGTCATGGTTTTCTTCAAAACCTCATGTCCTTCAAAAACGGCAGCTTCTCACGGTAACTTCTGAGCTCCTCCAGATTCAGCTCCGCGTGAATCACGCCTTCGCTTTCCCCCGCGTCGGCGATGATCTCGCCATGCTGATCCACGATCACCGAGCGTCCTTTGTAGTGAAAGCACGGATCATCGCCGCAACGATTGACGCCGACAACGAATGCCTGATTCTCAATCGCGCGGGCTTGCAGCAGCCGCAGCCAGTGATGCGTCCTTGACGCAGGCCAACTGGAGATCACGCAGATCACCTCCGCACCCAATTTGGCCGCCCGCCGAATCACTTCGGGAAAACGAAGGTCGTAACAGACAAAAGGCGCCACCGTCGCCCCCTGCCATGCAAACGAAACCACCGCATCGCCCGCCTCGTAATAAACCGCCTCCCTGCCCGGCACGAACGGCTGAATCTTCCGATACCGCGCCAGCACACCGGTCGGCCCGATCACCACCGCTTCATTGAAGCCCCTGCCCTCTGAAGCATCACTGACCACGCCCGCCACGATTGCCACCCGCATCTCCTTCGCAAGCTCCGAAAGATATCGCTCCGTCGGCCGATCTTTTCCCTCACTCGTCACCGCCACGTTCATGCTGAACCCCGTCGCAAACATCTCCGGCAGCACCACCAGATCCCCCGCTTTCACGCCCGACTCAAGCAGCAGCGACCTCACCCGCCCGCAGTTGGCGGCCTTGTTCTCCCACTGCACATTCAACTGCACGGCAACAACACGCATGTTCAGGTTCCTCGTGAAAGCATCCCATCGTAGCGGGACGTGCCCATATTTTGCGGCAAGCCCCGCCCGGAGCCTGAGAACTCATTCCGGGTGGCTGGGGCTGAGTCCGCGAAGCCCCGGCCCAGGCGCACGAACAATGGCAACGTCACGACAGGCTGTTGGTCCCAGGCCGGGGCTTCGCGGACTCAGCCCCAGCCACCCGCCGAGCGATTCGTTTTCAGGCAGAAGCTGTTCAACCGCCCTTGGCCAGGATCGCCCTGATGGCCGCGATCAGCTTTTCATATTGCGTCGTGTCGTTGTAAACCTGCGCGCTGATGCGCACCGCGCGTTGCGGAGCCGTGGCAAAGTAATAGACCGGCGCCTCGATCTGAAACTCCGACATGAGCTGTGACATCATCCGATGCTGCGGCGTGGGGGATGTCGTCCAGTCCAGGCCATGCTCCGGGTCGGGATCATCAGGCAGCGCCACCGTCGCCATCGATCCGATCATTTCATCGGAGCAGATTGCCGGCGATGAAAAGGCGTCGCAGAGCATCCGCCTTCCTCGCAGGGCCAGTTCGCGATTGCGGCGCATCAGTTCGCCGCCGCCGCCGGGCAGCAGCGTGCCGATGAAGTCGAGGGCGTCGCTGACACAGAGCCAGGCGGAGGGATCGAGCGTGCCGATCCAGTCGAAGCGATCGTGAAAGCCGCTGCGGCCGGGACGGGACACGCGATAACCGTGGCTGATGATCGAAGGCATGATGCCCTCCTGCCGATCGCGGCGCACATGCAGAAAGCCCGCGCCTTTGGGGGCGCAGACCCACTTGTGCAGGTTGCCCGTGTAATACGCGGCGCCCAACGACTGAAGATCGATCGGCGCCATCCCCGGCGCATGGGCGCCATCGACGAGCACATCCACCCCTCGCGCCTGCAACGCGGCGACGATCCGTTCAATCGGCAGCACCATCCCGCTGCCGCTGGTCACATGATCGATCATCGCCAGCCTCGTGCGCGGCGAGGCACCATTCACAATCGCCTCCACCACCTGATCGCCCGACATCACAGGCATCGGCAACGTGACGGTCACCACCTTGAGCCCTTCGCGCCGGGCCACATGGTCGAGCGTGTTTTGACAGGCGAGATAGGCATGATCCGTGGTCAGCAGTTCATCGCCCGGTTCAAACCGCAGCGAGCGCAGCACGCAGTTCACGCCCGCCGTCGCATTGCTGACGAAAACCAGGTCCTCCGCATCGGCGGCAAGAAAGGCGGCCAGCGACCGCCGCGCCGCGTCGAGCAGCGGCGGCGCGATGCGGGTGAGGAATCGCACCGGCTCCGCTTCGAGCTGATCGCGATGGCGCTGCTGCGCCTGGAGCACGATGCGCGGGCAGGCGCCGAAGGAGCCGTGGTTGAGAAAGGTGATGGCCGGATCGAGTTGCCAGTGGGACGCGAAGGGGTTGGGTGCGGGCGGATTCATGCTGATTTCATTTCGCGTTGGGGTGAAGGCGCGCCGCGCCAGGCGATGACATGCCCGGCCGCCGCCACGACGATGCCGCCCAGCACATCGTAAAAGTAGTGCTGCTTGGTAGCCATGGTGGACCAGGCGATCAGCGCCGTCCAGACCCAGATGAGCAGCAGCAGCGCGAAGCGGGCCTTGCGGCTGAAGGCTTCATCGAGGACGCGATGAGCGTAGAGCGCCGCCAGCATCGAAAGGCCGACATGCAGCGACGGAAATGCGTTGGCCGGGGTATCGACGGAAACGAGCCAGTCGTAAATCCAGTTGGAGTTCGCCGGTTTTTCAGGTCGTTCAACCGCCACCGGCCAGATCAGGAACGTGGCGAACGCCAGGCCGGAGGTGATGGAAAGCCCCACCGCCAGCCGCCGAAGCTGATCGCGGGTATGCGCCAAGAGCGGCGGCAGCGGCACGATCAGATACTGCGACACATAAATGTAAACCCACCCGACATCGAAGCCCGCCAGATCATCAATCCAAACGTAGTCCAGAAAATGGGGGGCTTCGATCAATCGCTGAATCCCCAGATAACAGAACACAAAAACCGGCGCGATGACGAGCGTCATCATCAGTTTTAAAGGCCAGAGCGTGACGAACCGCGACCACATCAACGCAGGCAGACCCCGGCAACGCCCGGCGGCCTGATGCGAAGGCGATGTCATCGAAGAGGCTTGCCGGGACATGGCGGGAAGTTTAACGGATGAGCAGGCAGGGAGGTAGAGCCTGACACTGTAATTTCTGCGCACGGCGCACGGAAGTAAAGCTCCAAATCACAATCACCAAATCTCAAACAAGCTCCAAACAAGGCGGAAGCAAAACAGAATCAAGGCATAATCAATTCAAAGGGGCGGAAGCACACAAACTCGCCGTCCACTGGCAGGCCGTTCGATGCCTTGCTTGAAATCTGGAGCTTGTTTGCGATTTGGATTTTGTGATTTGGAACTTCCCGCTTCGCCGGCTCAGGGCACGCCCGTGGGGCAGGTTGCATAGCATCGAAAACGCCCCCTCCTTTCCATCTCGCTATAATCGCCGGACTTTGCCCGGCCTGGTGATCCGAATCACCGCCGTGCAGGCTCATTCAAAATAAGACCAGGAAAGCAGGAAAACACGAAATCAACGCGGGGCACACGATATTTTCAGATCGCATCCCCTGCTTTCATGATTTCCTGATTTCGTGGTTTTACAAAGGATCGTCCAGTGTCCAAGTTCATCTGGCTCAACGGCAATCTCGTGCCCCCTGATCAGGCCACCGTCAGCGTGTTCGATCACGGCCTGCTCTACGGCGACGGCGTGTTCGAAGGCATCCGCGTTTACAACCACCGCATCTTCAAGCTCGCCACCCATCTCAAGCGGCTGGACGAGTCGGCCAGGTCGATCCGCCTGACCCTGCCGATCGCCATCGAGGACCTCGCCGCCGCCACCCATGCCACGGTCAAGGCCAACGACATTCAAAACGGGTACATCCGTCTCTGCGTCACCCGCGGCGCAGGCACGCTGGGGCTCAACCCATTCGTCTGCCCATCGCCCAACATCTTCATCATCGCCGACACCATCACGCTCTACCCCGCCGAGCTTTACGAAAACGGCCTGGCGGTGATCACCTCCTCCGTCGTCCGCAATCACCCGGCCGCCCTGAGCCCACGCGTCAAGAGCCTCAACTACCTCAACAACATCCTCGCCAAGATCGAGGCCATCGACGCCGGCGTGCTCGAAGCCGTCATGCTCAATCCGCAGGGCTACATCGCCGAGTGTACGGGGGACAACATCTTCATCGTCAAGGACGGCATCCTTTACACCCCGCCGCTCCATGCCGGCGTGCTCGAAGGCATCACCATGAACACCGTGCTCGACCTGGCCGCGCGGCAGGGCCTGGAAATCCGCAAGCCCGACCTGACCAAGCACGATCTCTACATCGCCGATGAAATGTTCCTCACCGGCACCGCCGCGGAAGTGATCCCCGTCACCAAGGTGGACAACCGAACCATCGGCGCCGGCGAACCCGGTCCGATCACCCGCTCGCTCATCAAGGCCTTCAAACACCTGGTCGCCCACCACGCGCCGGAGGATTGAAACAGAAAGTTCCATGTTCCGGGCGCCAAGTTCCAGGTGCCAGGTGCCAGGTTCCAAGTTGAAAGGCACACGTCAAAGGACTGCCGGTTCGGAAACTTGGAACATGGAACTTGGAACATGGAACTAATCAATAAGGATTCCCATGCATCGGGCCACCGACTCACTGGCCTATCTCACGCCCAGCCGCACCGCCGAGCATCCCGGCACCGGGGGCGTCATCAAGGAGCGGCCGGAGGATTTTCTCGTCGAAGAGCAGCCGCTCTACGAGCCTTGCGGCGATGGCGAGCATCTTTATCTCTACATCGAAAAGCGGGAACAGACCACCACCGATGTCATCCGCAGACTGGCGAAGATGTTTCACGTTCGCCGCTCCGACATCGGCTACGCCGGCCTCAAGGACAAGCACGCCATCACCCGGCAGCATTTCAGCATCCACCTGCCCGACCGGCGGAACGACGAAAAATACCTCAGCCGCATCGCCTTCACCAACTTCAAACTGCTCTGGTCCGCGCGGCATACCAACAAGCTTCGCCGGGGCCATCTGGCCGGCAACCGCTTCATGATTCGCATCCGCCAGGTCCAGCCCGCCGCCGTCATTCACGCGAAGCAGACGCTCGATCATCTCGTCATTCACGGCGTGCCCAACTACATCGGCGACCAGCGCTTCGGCTATCGGCAGAACAACCAACTGCTGGGCGCCAGCTACCTGCGCCGCCAGTGGCAGGACTTCCTCGATGAAATGCTCGGCAAGCCCGGCGACCACGATCCGCCCGAGCGACACCAGGCCCGCCACGCCTACGAGCGCGGCGACTTCGCCGCCGCACTCGAACAATGGCCCCGCATGTTCCGCCACGATCGGCAGGCGCTCGATGCCCTGCGACAAGGCAAATCGCCGGAGCAGGCCGTGATGGCCATCGATGGTCTGCAACTCGAATTCATCATCAGCAGCCTGCAAAGCGCCATCTTCAACCATGTGCTCGACCGCCGCATCCGCGATGGGCTGTTCGACCGCCTCGTGACCGGCGACCTTGCGTGGAAGCATGACAGCAGGGCCGTGTTCGCGGTGGATCAGGCGACCGCGGAATTGGAAAACGCGCCCCAAGGCCGCGTGGCGAAACATGAAGTCTCCCCTTCGGGACCGATGTGGGGCGCGGGCATGACACGGCCGGCGGGTGAGCCGCTCCGGTGGGAACTGGCGGCGCTCACCGCACTGGGCGTCGATGAAGCCGATTGGAACAGCAGCCATCAACACGCCCCCGGAGCCCGCCGCCCCATGCGCATCTTCATCAAGGACCCCGAAATCAGCGGCGGCCTCGACGAGCACGGCCCCTACATCCGCGTCGCCTTCGAACTGCCGCGCGGCTCCTTCGCCACCATGGCGCTGCGCGAAATCATGAAGCCCTGCATCGACGCCCCGCGCGGCGACATGGGATTCGACACCGAAGAAGAATGAACAACGCCCCGGATGACGACCGGAAATGGACCGCACCAAACTCCTGATCTCCGTGCGCAATGCCGATGAAGCGATGATCGCCCTCGAAGGCGGCGCCGACTGGATCGACATCAAGGAACCTTCGCGCGGCTCGCTGGGCATGGCATCCATCGAAACGATGTCATCGATCGTGACCGCCGTGGCGGGTCGCGCGCCGGTCAGTGCGGCGCTGGGCGAACTCATCGAGCAACCCAACGTCACCGCACTGCCCGCCGGCATCAGTCACGCGAAGATGGGATTGCACGGCGCAGGTCCGCGCCCCTGGCGGCAACAGTTGCAACAGACCTTCGCCAAGCTTCCCGGCATCGCGCCGATCGCCGCCGCCTACGTTGGCCCCGGGGTATCCGGGGGGCCGGCCACGCCTTCGCCCCGGCAGGTGCTGCAATGGGCCATCGATCACCGCGCCGCCGGTGTGCTGCTGGATACCCATTCAAAATCAGCGGGAAATCTGCTCACTTTCCGCGACATCGCCTGGCTGCGGTCCTTCATCGATCGCGCTCATGCCGCCCGGTTGATCGTCGCGCTGGCCGGCTCGCTCAGCGGTGAATCGCTGACGACGGCACTGGCGCTGGGGCCTGATGTCATCGCCGTGCGCGGGGCGGCCTGCATCGATCATCAAAGGGAGCAATCGATCGATCCGCGGCGCGTGCGCGACCTGGCGTCGCAGGTCAGTTCCCGCCGCGCAGGAAGCGCCGGGCCTCATCATCGACGCGCCCCAGGGCCAACGATGCGTGGCGAAGGTTGATGATGTCGATGGCGGGGATCGATGTTGCGGTTGCGGGAAAGTCGGCATCGACGATGCCCGACTCCGCAGCGCCGCCGACCGGATCGCCGCCGGCAACGGCGACATCGCCGCGATCATCGGCCGAGGTTGACTTGAGCAGCGTGAGCCATGCGGCGCGCAGTTGCACCGCCATGTGCGCCGCGATCGAGTCACTGGTGAACGACCAGCGGTGCGGAATGACGATGCCCCGCCTCGCCTCATCCTCCAGCCAGGCCAGGGGATCGATGATCGCAACGCGACCGCCCCGCCACGCCGCATCACAGCCCGACGCATCGTGCGCGATGTCGCACGAAGGAAGCAACCGCGCCACCGCCAGCGCATTAAGCTGCATCGCCCGCACGGCAAGCCAGTGGGACGCGACTTCGCCCAGGGCAAAGGTGGCATCAAACCTCCGCACAATGTCCGCCGCCTCTCCCCCTCCGACGATCACCGCCAGATCGCCCTGCGCACAACAGCGACGAAAAACCTCCAACCGCGCGGCCAGATCCGGCAGGTCCAGCAGGCTCCCCCCCAGTTTGATGACATGCACCCGTGCCGACATTGACCACCCTCCATTGAACATGTTGAAATAAAAGACCCTCAAAGCCCGCGCACTCCCGTGCGTGGGTCGCCCCAAAGATGCAGCAGCGCCACCGCACAAGCCGCGACACCAGCCTGCGAAGATAATCGTTCATCCCACATCACCACCTCACAGTCAGGCAGCGCCATGGCCGCCGCTTTGTTCGCCACAAACGGACCGCTGCCGCTGATGATCACACGATGTATCGCATCATCACCAACCACCTGTTCAATGCCTTCGGTGATCTGCTCCAACTGCCGCGATGCAAAGCGATGCGCCCACATTGTCGCCTCTTCCATCAAGCCATCAGGCGATGTCGAAAGATCGCCGCCGACCATGCGAAGAATGCGCGACGCTGCATGAAGCCTGGTCATCGGCCTTCCATCGGCGGTGTCGTTGTCGGATTCGTCTTCGGGCAGGTCGCCAAGCAGCGTGTAAACATCCGCCATCGTCGCAAACCGTTCCGCCATGAACCGCTGCATCCACGAGTCATCGCGCCATTCATTCATCACCGCCATCAGCGGAGTGCGACGGGCCCCGGTATAGATCAGTTCACCGGTCAATAGCCGCTGCGCATCGGTCATGCCGCGTGCGCACACGGTGCCGCCTTTGAGTTTGATGATGTCCGTCGTCGTCGAACCCACATCCAGCATCAGCGAGAAACCCTGCGGATGTTGCCGCGCCAGACACGTGGCCTGGGCATGCCAGTTGGCCGAGGCGATGGCGATCCAGTCCTGACGGGCTGTGTCAAGATCGACAAAACCTTGACGGGTTGACCAGATACGCACGGGAACATCACCCGCCATGCGGGCGATCTCATCGAGAATGAACAGGACCCCTTCGCGGCGCGAAGCGAAGCAGTCGCACAGTTCACCGGTCATGGTGATGGCGATCGCGCCGCAATGGCCCAACTTCACTTGAACCTCCGTGCGCAGATGCGAAACCAGATTTCGCGGCGACCGCCAAAGAGCGAAAGGCGACGACATCGCCCGCAGGTCATGCAGCGCCCCATCATCGTCAACGAAGGCGCAAGCCGCCTTGATGTTCGCCCCGCCGATGTCGAACGCCTGCACGCGCATCACGCACCACCTCGCGTCACGTTGCCCGCAAAGTCGAACGCGACGGAACCTCGCCGCCATTTGACGGGGGCGTCATCATCGATCATCGCCTTGGGCAGGTTGGTGGCGCACAGCGCCCGCAGGCCGCAGTAGGAAACGGTGACGCGCGGGTTGATCTCGACCACCACATCATCCCTGGGACCGGCCCCGAGAATCAGATCGACGCCGATGAACCCGCGCAGCTCCTTGAGCGTGCGCAACGCCTGCGTCGCCAGCCAGACGGCGCGGTCCGCCATGTCCTTTTCGAGCGGAAGTCGGCCGCCGCCGTAATCCAGTTCTTCATCCTCCGTGATGATCTGCTCGCCCGACAGCAACGGACGCAGCCCCTTGCCCCCGGCGATGAACGACATGCTCACCGGCCGGCCTTCGACCAACGGCTGCGCGATCCAGTTGTCACCGGTCACGCGGTCCCGCAATCGCTCCACCTGTTCGGACCGCCGGCAGACGAACGTCGATTCGCAGCCCGCGCCATCGCGCGGCTTGATGATGTACGCCCCGCCCGCCGCGCCCAACGCCTCCATCACGCCATCCAGCAGCGCGCCGGCCGGCCCCGCCTTCGTCGGCACGCCGGGCACGCCATGCTTGTCCAGATGACGCCAAAGCGCGTGCTTGTCACCGCACAACGCCGTCGTCTTCGGCGAGCAGTTGAGCACCGGAATCTTCCAGGCGACGAACTTTTCAATGATCGATGAAAGAATGGAATCCGTTTCCGGCGCCACGATGATCGCGCCATCGCACTTGAGCGCAAGCTGATGCAGCAGCGCATCCGCATCGCCGGCCGGCTTGATGCGGACCATCGCCCGACCACGGCTGGTCACATCCTCACGATCACCCGCCGTCGTCCACACCTTGCACCCCGCCGATGCAAAGTCATCCACCAGCGCCTTCCACATCGCCAGCCCCGCGCTCGCCATGCCCACAGGCACGGGATCGGCCATGCCGCCGGCGGTCAGATGCTCGTAAACCAGAATGTTCACGCTCATGTCACCCACTCCGCAAGCCATCGGAAATCAGGCCGCCATTGCTTCCGTCTCATGGCCACGAACAATCCCGCCGCGATCATATCCGCGCTGGTTCCCGGATTTCTCCGGTGCTTGTCGCCGCGCAGCCACGCATCCAGCGAGGCAAACATCGTCGCACTTTTCTCCGCGACAGGCCAGCCCGCATCCAGCGCCGCCTGCGCCCGCCGCGACGACTCCTGCGCCACCTCATCCCCGCACTTGCGGCGGATCAGTGAATCCGGCTCGCGCGCCATCTGCCGAAGATGAGCCAGCACGATGCGGTCCGACGGCGAAAGATTATTCATCAACGCTTCATCGGTCAGATCGCGCGCCACCGTGCCGATGACATCCTGAAAACCATTCGCATACTGCCTTGCGACGGCGTCCCGATCGGCGGCCAGCGCCATCGCCTGCTTCAAGGTGACGCGCGGCGTCCGCCTCACATCCGCCTCCTTCGCGCCGCCCAGTCCGCCCGGTTTCGCCAGTCGAATCGCCTCGTAACATTTCACCGCATCATCGATCGTCAGCGCATCAAGCACGCAGTTCACCCCTTCGCCCAGGGGCTGATCCGGCGGCGCCGCACACAGCGGCGCCAGCAGCAGAATGATGCCCAGATTCGTGTTGCTTCCGGCCGCTTCCTGCGTTGCGACAACGCAGTCATGAATCGTCTTGCCGACGGTTTGCGATGGTGCGCGATTGAGAATCGGCGCGATGGCGGCGGCGCCGGCGATGAACTGGTGATGGGTGACATCCTCGAAGCAAGCCAGGGGATGCACGTTGCCCGCCTTGGGGGCGCAGACCTCCATGATGCACGCCAGCCGCGCCATCTCGCCGGTCGATATCGCATCATCGCGCGACATGCGCCGGCTCCTTGTGGCTGCCGCGACACTGCGCCAGGTGATCGATGATCGACAAAGCGATGTCGATGCCCGTCGTCGCGGTCAGCGCCCGCCACCCCGGAGCTGCGTTCACTTCAATCACGAAAGGCCTGCCCCTGCCATCATGAAGCAGATCGACGCCCGCCACGATCGCCCCGCAGGCCGCGGCCGCCTTCACCGCCGGCGATTGCAGATCATCATCGACCTCCACCGGCTGCGCCGTCGCACCGCGCGCCACGTTCGTGCGCCAGCCGCTCGCGGTCCGCCGCATGGCGGCGATGACCTTGCCGTTGAGAACGAACAGGCGCAGATCGCTTCCGCCGTGATCGATGGTTTTCTGCATGTAAATCACGCTGTTCATCCGCTCAAGCTGGGCGAAGGCCCGGCTCGCCAGATCGCGGTCGGTGATGCGGGTCATGCCCCAGCCCTCGGAGCCGAAGATCGGTTTGACGATCACATCGCCGCCCAGTTCATCGAAGCCGCGCATCGCATCGACATGCCGCTGGCAGACCATCGTTGCGGGCACGGGCAATCCCGCGGCTTCGATGCGCATCAGCGCCAGATATTTGTCCACCGCCGTCTCAATGGCGCGCGGCGGATTGAGCAGCGTCACGCCGCGCCGCTCCAGCCGATGCAACAGGTCCATGCGAAACACCACCTGCTCCAGGCTGCCCGGCGGCATCGTGCGAACGATCACCGCGTCGGCATCGTCAAGCGCCGCATTGTCCGTCCGCACGGCGGCGCCACCCTCGCAGCCCACGCGACCGCTCAGCGCCTGCCAGGAACAATTCACCAGCGCATGACCGCGCACCCTCGCGGCGCGGCGAAGATCATCCACATGCCAGCCCGGCTTGTCGGAGAGCGCAATGATTCGCATGGTGACCTTGCAGGCAAAAATGAACGGGAATGAACAAAGCGTGATGCCTCACCCGAAGAACGACCTGCCCAGCACCTCTTCGTTGATTTTGCCGAAGGTGAAGCTGTTGCCGGTGGTGATGTTCTGAACGCAGACCTGGGCCGGGCTGAAGAGCATCGGATCGATCTTGTAGAAATCGTGATCGTACCGCTTGAAAATGTCGCCAAACGGCTGGCCGTAATCATTCGAGGACGAGGAAGGCAGCCGCTTTGCCGCCTCGCGCAACGAGTCATCATCGCCCGTGGCGTAGAGCGTGACCTGCGCGCCGTACAGCACCGCGTCATTGGTGCGACCGATGGCCGCCATGTCGTCCTTCGCCACCGGCGGCAGCGGCGCGGAACCGAAGCCGGCGACGATGCGAGACAGATCGAACTTCAGCGCGTGCAGCTTGTGCATCGCCGTCTCGACCGATCGCGCCACCACCTGCACACCGCCGGCCAGACTCGCGGTGCGGGCGGTCAGAAGAATCAACTGGCCGGGCTTGAGGATCACACGATCGGAGAGATAACCAATCACCTCCGGCACGGGAATCCTGCCGGTTTCCAGAATGCCCACCGCGCACGTCGGCCGTTCCTTGAACCGCTCGAAAACCTTCCCGGCGAAGAGTTCCTCCTTCGCATAAACGGCCCGCATCGGCCCCGAACCCATCGCAAAATAATCGTTCACATTCACCTGCCAGCCCGCGTACTGACTGGCCATGCAGGCCGGCGCCGGATGGAGCACATCCACCACCACGCGCGGCAGCGGCGCGCCGGCCACTTCACCGGGAACCAGCGACACATTCGCCAGATCAGCCATGCAGGCCCGCGCCATCAGCAGGCCGGCCTGCAAACTTCCGACCACGCGCGAGCCGCAGTCAAGCACGGTCGCCCCGCTGACATTGTGCGGCACGATGCCCAGTTCATCGGCCCGCGCCAGCATCGCCTCCGCCACCAGCCGCGATCGATCATTCAAACTCAGGACAGCCACTGCAACACCTCGCCCTTGTTAAGTGCCAGACCATCACCCGACCACAGCCGCCACGCCCCGCCGCCGATGCGGTTCCAGTCACAAGCCGAATCGCTTGAAGGCTTCCAATTCGAATCGCGCAGCCGCTTCATCACCGGCAACATCGCGGGCATCGCCGATGCGCTGATGACGCCCGATTCGCCGAAGCTCACCGGAACCTTCACGCCGCTCAGGGCGATGATCGTGCCTCGCCGCATGTCGAGTCCGGGTTGGTCATCGCAGCGCGAGCCCAGCACGACCGTGCCGGCCAACATGCGGTAGCCGGGGCTTTTGCCGGTGGCGCCTGCGATGGCGACGAGGCCGCGCCGCATGAGAAAGCCCGCGAAATCGCCTGCGTTTCCATCGATCAGAATTTCGCCGCCGGTCATGCCGCGCCTGCTTGACGCATCCGGTCCGCCCGCGCGATGGCCGGCGTTGCCTGTGACGCGAATCATCCCGCCGGTCATCGAGGCGCCCAGATCATCACCGGCATCGCCTTCGATGATCAGCGTGCCTTGTGACATATTTGCGCCAAGGCGATGCAGTGGCGGAGCGCCGCGGATGATCAGTTCGATGTCAGATGAAACTGCGCGTTGCACATCAAAGAGATCGCCAAGCGACACTGATGTTCGGCCGATGGGCAACTTGACTGCGGCGATCGCCGTTGCGTCCAACGCGCCAAGAGCATCCGGCCGCAGCAGCGAACCATCGCTCAGCGCCGACTCACCCGATCCCTTCCATGTGAGCGTGATGAGGCTCATGCCATCACCTCGCGCAGCTTGAAGTGAAACTTGCCGAGTTTGCCGCCGTAGTTGCCCGCGCTGAAAACGATCCTGGTCTTCAGTTCCTGCGCCCGTTCATGGGCGGCGATCATTCCCGCCTTCATCGCGTTGCCGATGGCGCGTTCTGAAAGGCCGTTGATCACGATCTCATAGACGCAGTTGAATCCCTCGCGCAGTTTGGTTTTCACCCTGCCTCGCAGCGAAGGGCAGTATTCATCATTAGTCGAGGCGAACATGGACTTGTAGCGCGAACCGACCTTCGAGCCTGAGCGCACGATGCCGCCGGGGAACGGCGTGATGACATCGCTCAGCGGCGCGATGGCCTGAACCGCGGCGCGGGTCATATCCAGCGTCAGCCGCTGATCGACACCGCAGATGAGCAGGTTGCCGCCGCCGATGGCCTTGACCACCCCGATCGATTCCTCGCAGGTGAACTCGCCATCCATCACGGGAACTCGCCAAAAACGGCGGGCGATCGCGGAGCGGGTGTCGGGTGTCGGGTGGCGGGTGGCGGCCAGGACTTCACCCATTTCCTGTTCTCCTGCTCTCCTGCTTTCCTGCCTTTCCTCCCCCCCTCCGTGCCTTCGTGCCTCCGTGCCTTCCTCCCTTTTCCCCATCACCACCTGCTTCGATTTCTGATGGCCATCGCCGAAGAAGCGCAATCGTTTTCCCAGGTCGATCCTTGCGGTTTCCTCCGAGGCCGCGACATGGGGCAAGCCGTCATAGACCGCCGTGGTCGGGCAGGTCATCAGGCATTGGCCCACGCGGTTGGGCGCCGCTTTTCGCAGGTTTTCCGCCTTGAAACCGAAGAAAAGCAGCGACACGCCCGGCCGTCCATCGGGGGTTTCATCGGCGGTGAGAAAGCGTTCGACACCCGCCTCCGCATCGCAGCCGATGACGCTCGTGCCGTAGCCGCAGACGACGTTCGCGGCAACGCACACCCAGTGGTCATCGATCGCGGTGACGATCAGCCGCGCCGCCCACATGCGGAACGCCTCGGCGAACGTATCCTCCACGATGTCGGGGTTGAGTTGCATCGAGGCGGCGATTGTAATGCGTTGACCCTATGATGTCGTATCCGTCAAAATGTTCCATCCCATTTAGCCGTTCGCCTTGGCGAACGGCGTCACCAGGAGGCCCACGATGTCCGACACGCAAAAAACCTACAGCGAAGCGGAGATTCCCGAAAAGCTCAAGAACCTGCCCGGCTGGGAATACCGCGACGGCTGGATCCGCCGCAAATACAAAACCATCGGCTGGCCTCAGACGCTGATGGTGGTCAACGCCATCGGCTACATCGCCGAGGCCGGGTTTCATCATCCCGATCTCTCCGTCTCCTGGGCCCAGGTTCATGTGAAACTCATGACTCACTCGGCCAAGGGAATCACCGACAACGATTTTGAACTCGCGGCACTGATCGAGAAACATCTGACCTGGCTGCCTGCGGAAGGCGATTCGCTGGACGGCTTCGAGAAGGGCATGAAGAAAAACTGGACGCGGTGAGACTGATTTCGGATTTCGGATTTCGGATTTGGGATTTGGGATTTGGGATTTTCGGATTTCAGGTTGAGAATCGGATGATCGCGGCACGAAGCCGCCAGAGGCATGAACGGCCATGACAGATGAAAGCAATATGAGGCAGGGTCCGGAGCCATCATTTCATTCTTCAAATCCGAAATCCGAAATCCCAAATCCGAAATCGCATCAGCGCATCGCCCTGATCACCGGCACGCTCGCCGAGCCGGCGGTGCGGCGGGTTGCGGAGGAACTCAAGGGGGATGGGCGGTTTGAACCGGTCGTTGTCGCGCTGAAGATTCAGGTGGCGGCGCTGATGACGACGGAGTGGGTGGCGAAAAAGCTGATCATTCCAGCGGAAGCGGGGAAGATTGATCGTGTGATTCTGCCCGGGTATTGCCGGGGGGATCTGACGGAGATGGCGCAGAAGCTGGGGATCGGGGTGGAGCGCGGGCCGGTGAATCTGCATGATTTGCCTGAATATCTGGGGCGCAAGCGGCGCGAAGCCGCAGGCGGCTATGGGCGACAGAACATCGACATCATCGCCGAGATCAATCACGCGGCGCGGCTGCCCATTGAAGAGATCGTCGCCATGGCGCAGGCTTATCGCGCCGATGGCGCGGAGGTGATCGACATCGGCTGCGATCCGCTGCCGCCCGGCGAGATGCGCGAGCCTTGGCGCGAGGTGGCGGACGTGGTGCGCGAGCTGCGGGCGATGGGGTTGCGCGTTTCGGTTGACAGTTTTCATCCAGAGGAAGTTCGTCTTGCCGCGCAGGCCGGCGCGGAGCTGGTGCTGAGCGTGAACTCGACCAATCGCGAAGCCGCAAGCGGCTGGTTGAACGCCGAGGGTAATCCCATCGAGGTCGTTGCGATTCCCGACACGCCCGGCGATCCGGTCAGCCTCGATCAGACCATCGAGTACCTGGCGCATCATGGCATTCCGTTTCGAGTCGATCCGATCATCGAACCGATCGGTTTCGGCTTTGCCGCCTCGCTTGGCCGGTACCTCGATGTGCGAAGGCGATATCCCGATGTCGCCCTGATGATGGGCGTCGGCAACCTCACCGAGATGACCGAAGCCGACTCGGCCGGCCTCAACATGATGCTCATCGGCTTCTGCCAGGAGCTCAGCATCCGCAGCGTGCTCACCACGCAGGTCATCAACTGGGCCCGCTCATCGGTGCGCGAGATCGACATCGCCCGCAGGGTCATGCACTTTGCCGTGACGAATCAGACGCCGCCCAAACGGCTCGATGAACGATTGGTGATGCTGCGCGATCCGAAGCTGCGCACGATGAGCGATGAGGAGCTGCGCGAACTGCAATCCAAACTCACCGATCGAAACATCCGCATTTTCCTGGGCGAATCCGAAGATCAACCGCTGCACGCGATGAACAAGGATGTGCATGCGAAAGGTGATGATCCGTTCGCCCTCTTCGACGAGCTGAACATCACCGATCCTTCGCACGCCTTCTACCTCGGCTATGAAATGGCCAAGGCGATGACCGCCCTGACGCTTGGCAAGAACTACGTGCAGGATGAACCGCTGCGCTGGGGCATGCTCACCCGGCAGGAGCAGACGCACTTTGAAAGGCGGAAGAAAGGCACGGAGGCAAGGAAGGGAGAAATTGCAAAATAACCATTGCAAAATGCAAATTGCAAAGTGACGGACAACGATCCTCTCTTGCAATCCGCATTCTGCAATGCTCATCGGGCATTCTTCGCCTGCCTGCGTGCCTTCTTCATCACACCCCGCGATCGATCTGCTGCCAGGCCCAGGTCCACGCCGCCACGGTCGCGGGAAAGCCCACCGTGTTCATGCCCAGCAGTACGGCCTGTTCGATTTCCTCCGTCGTCGCGCCATGCCGCATCGCCCGGCGAACGTGGCTTCGCATCGCCGACTCCAGACCGGCGCCGACGCAGATGCCGATCTTGATCAGGGCGCATTGTTTGGCGTCGAGCGGCCCGACCTTTTCGACCGCCTGGGCGACGGCTTCGTGAGCCTGCCCCAGTTCGGGAAATTTCCTGACGAAGGCCTTGAACGTGGGCGGAAGTTTGTCGTTCGCCGGCGGGTCTGTTGCGGGGTTCATGATCGGTCTCCATCAAACGTGCATCGCGGCGAGCTTCAGCAATTTCTCCCGCGTTGCAGCGATGTTTTCAAGCTGATGATCATACAGCGATTCGAGCAGCCTCCCGAGTTGCGGACCCGGCACGATGCCCATCGCCACGAGATCATCCCCCATCACCAGCGGGATCGGCGCGACGCCTTCGCCAAGCAGCGACGGAGCATCGCGTTCGATCTGACGCACCACGGCAACCATCCCTTCCTTCGTGCGCACCGATCGGAGCAGGGCCCAGGTCGCAGGCCATGTCGATCGCGCCAGCAATCGTTTTCGCCGGGCCACGCGCAGCGACGGCCAGTGCAAAGCCTCCGGCAGCGCCAGCAGAGTCTGCTTGAGCCGGTCGCGCTGGTCGTTGGAAAGGCACAGCGCGCCGCGCCAGCGCGAAAGCAGCGGGCCGAGCGTGTGCGTCATGAAAACTTCGAGCGTCACATGGTCCGGCGCAAGATCGTGCAGATGGCGATCGATGATCCATGCCGCCAGCAGCGTCATGGCGCCGAGTCTCTCCTGACGCGCGATCCGCCCCGCCGCGACCACGGTCGGCAGCGGCCAGCGCTGGGGGGCTTCGCTCAGCACGGCGCCGTCAAGGCCCAGTCGCTGCATGAGGCGGATGCAGCGCGCCGGTCGCGGGCCGGTCATCATCGCCAGCACTTCCTGTCCGATGCGTTCCCGGCTGATTTTGACAAGGTCCGCCGCGTGTCGCCGCATGGCGCGGGCGGTGGCGCGGTCCAGCTGAAAGTCAAGCCTGGCCGCGAAGCGGACCGCGCGGAGCAGGCGCAGATAATCCTCGCCGAAGCGTTCATCAGGATCGCCGATGGCGCGGATGACGCCGGCCTGAAGATCGCGCCGTCCGCCGACGTGATCGATGATGCGGGCTTCATCGGCGCCGGCCAGCGGATCTTCAAAGAGACCGTTGATGGTGAAGTCCCGGCGACGGGCGTCGTTTTCCGCATCGCAGAAATCAACCCCGGTCGGACGGCGGCCATCGGCGTAGCCCCACTCGGTGCGGAAGGTGGCGACCTCGATCGTGTGAACCCACCGGCCATCGCGCAACCGCGGATGATCGTGATGATGGTCCGCCCGATCGCCGGGCTTGCTGACCAGCACCACCCCGAACGCTTCGCCGACGTAGCGACTGCGACGAAAAAGCTCGCGCACACGGTCGGGCCGGGCATCGGTGGCGATGTCGTAATCCTGCGGCGCCTTGCCCAGCAGCGCATCGCGCACGCAGCCGCCGGCGAAGTAGGCCTGGTGGCCTGCCTCGCGCAGGATGCGGACCACGGCGACGGCGGCCTGCCTTGCGCTGGATTCGTAAACGTTCACGGATGGATTGTAGGGAAAGGGGAGAACACGGGGAGGCGGACGCGGACGCGCACCGAGGACGGTGCGGCTGAGATAACACGACGCGCGCCGAAGACGGTGCGGCTTAAACAGCACGACGCGCACCGAGGACGGTGCGGCTGAGATAGCACGACGCGCACCGAGGACGGTGCGGCTTAAACCATACGACGCGCGCCGAGGATGGTGCGGCTACAATCAATCATTTAAGCCGCACCGTCCTCGGTGCGCGTCCGCATCATCGATGCCCCATTCACCGCACATCCTGGTCATCGGCGCGATCAACATGGATATGGTGGTCGAGGTCGATCGGCTGCCTTGCGAAGGGGAAACGCTCATCGGTCGGCGAATGACGCAGGCGCCCGGCGGCAAAGGGGCGAACCAGGCCGTGGCCGTGGCGAAGCTTGGCGGGCAGGCGGCGTTCTGCGGCCGCGTGGGTGACGATGACTGGGGCAGGCTGGTCGCGGGGCGATTGTCGCAGTCAGGCGTCAGCACCAGCGGGCTCATCGTGGATCGGCAGCGTGACACCGGCTCGGCGATCATCCTGGTCGAGCCGGCCGGCAAGAACCAGATCATCGCCGTGGCCGGGGCGAATCTGGGCGTGACCGCCGCCGATGTCGATCGCTCGCTCACCGCAGCCGCCCGGCTCAGCGCGGTGATGCTCACGCTCGAAACACCTCTCGAAACCGTGCGACATGCCATTCGAAAGGCAAACGACCTGCACCTTCCCGTGATCCTCGATGCGGCGCCGCCCGCGAACTATCCGCTGCATGTCTTTCGCGGCGTGACCGTTCTTTCACCCAACGAAACCGAAGCCCGATCGCTCACCGGCATCAGGATCGATTCGATCGATGACGCCCGCAAGGCAGCCGAGCTGCTTCGAACCGGCAGTGATGCCAGGCATGTGGTGATGAAGCTGGGCGAGCGCGGCGCGCTGATTCTGGATGATGCGGGCGATCGCCGGATCGAACCGGTGGCTGTGCGGGCCATCGATACGACCGCGTGCGGCGACGCCTTCACGGCGGCCATGACCATGCGCCTCTGCGCCGGTGACACCATCGATGACGCCGTGCGCTACGCCTGCGCCGCCGGCGCGGTGACGGCCACCAAACCCGGCGCGCAGGCCTCGCTGCCCACCGCGAGCGAGGTGGCGGCGCTGTTGCAGTGAAACGACATCCGCCGCAACCGCCGCACAAAGCTTGCACCTTTCATAGCACGCCGCGTTTTCGCAGATGCTCCGTCATTTGCGCCGGCGAGTTGCCGGTCGGATCGATCCGCTCCGTCTGCCAGCCGCGCTCGCGGGCCGTCGTGACGTTGGGCGGGTGATCATCGAAGAAGAGAATGGCGGCGGGATCGATGTTCAGCGTCTTCTCGACATGCTCATAGATCGCCGGGTCCGGCTTCATCGCGCCGATGAGATGGCTGGCGAAGCGATGCGTCAGCCGATGCAGCGGCACGGCGGCGCGGGTGTGGCCGTTGAGTCCCTGCATCATCGCCCAGTGGGTGGCGTTGGTGTTCGACAGGCAAGCCGTGCTGATGCCGGATAGCTGCGTCACCCGTTCGATCAGTTCATACGCCCCGGGGTAAGGCTCGATCACCCAGTGATGCAGCGCGGTGCGCACCTGTTGGGATGTGAAGCCGGTGAGCCTGGCGCTTTCGGTGATGAAGAAATCCTCATCGCGTTGGCCGGTCTCAAAAAGCCTGCCAATCTCGGTCAGCGCCGCGACACCCTGCGGATCATCGAGAATCGCAGGCGGCGTGAAGCCGTGATGTTCGCAGACCTTCTTCCAGCCGTGGCAGATGCGCACGAGGACGCCGCCGAGGTCGAAGAGGATCAGTTGTGGCTTGAGTGGTGTCATGTCTGAAAAAGCCCCGCCCGGCCCCCGGCCCCCGGAGCCTGAGAACTTATTCCGGGCGGCTGGGGCTTTGCGCTGGGTGGCTGGGGCTGAGTCCGCGAAGCCCCAGCCACCCTCCGGCTCCCCCGGCTCTTCCGGCTCACTTGGGCTTTGGCGTTCACCCGCGCACCTGTCCGTTGCCGCGGACGACCCATTTGTAGGTCGTCAGATCGGCTGCGCCCATCGGGCCGCGTGCGTGGAGCTTATCGGTGGAGATGCCGATCTCCGCGCCCAGCCCGTATTCGCCGCCGTCGCTGAAGCGCGTCGAGCAGTTGACGAACACATTGGCCGCATCGACCTGCTGCACGAACCGGTCGGCGGCGGCGATCGACTGCGTGACGATGGCGTCGGTGTGGCGCGAGCCGTGTTGATTGATGTGGCTGATCGCCTCATCGATGGAATCGACCACCTTCATCGCCACGATGAGGTCCAGGTATTCCGTGCCCCAGTCGCTTTCGATGGCCCGCACCGCCTGCGGAAACATTTCGCAGACGGCGGCATCACCGCGAATCTCCACCTTGCGCTGCGCCAGCGCCTCGCACAGGCGATGAAGGAAGCCGGTCGATGCGACCTGCCTGTGCAGCAGGATCGTTTCGCAGGCATTGCAGACGCCGGTTCGCTGCGTCTTGGCGTTGATGCAGATGTCCAGCGCCATCGCCTCATCCGCATCGCCGTGTACATAGACATGGCAGTTGCCGGTGTAGTGCTTGATGACGGGGATGCGTGCCTGCTCGACGACGGCGCGGATGAGCGATTCGCCGCCGCGCGGAATGGCCAGGTCGATCCTGCCTTCGAGTTTGAGCAGCTCGCCCACGGCGGCGCGGTCGGTGGTTTCGACAAGCTGCACCGCGTCGGCGGCAAGCCCCGCATCGGCCAGCCCGTCGCGCACGCACCGGGCGATGGCCGCGTTGGAATGCAGAGCCTCCTTCCCGCCGCGCAGGATGACGGCATTGCCGCTCTTGATGCACAGGGCCGCCGCGTCGCAGGTGACATTGGGGCGGGACTCGAAAATGATGAGCACGACGCCGATGGGCACGCGGACCTTTTCCAACCGCAGACCGTTGGGCCGCACGGAACCTTCGATGATCCGCCCGACGGGATCGGTCTGCGCCGCGATCTGCGTCACGCCGGCGGCCATCTTCCCGATGGCGTCGTCATCCAGCTTCAGTCGATCGAGCATGGCGGCGGAAAGCCCGGCCTCCTTGCCTGCGGCCAGATCGCGGGCGTTGGCTTCCTTGATCTTCGCGGTCGCCTCGATCAGGTGCTTCGCAATGGCCGCCAGCGCCGCGTTTCGCCCGGCGCCCGAAGCGGTGACAAGCTGGCGCGACGCAGCCAGGGCGCGATCGGCCAGTTCATGACAGTAAAGTTTCACATCCATAAGGCGGCATTGTAGGAAGCTCGTGGCGGCATCGCATTGCCGGGGGGCCGTGCCTTCAGGGCCGTTTAATTCCTTCGGGACTTCTGAATAACCCCCGATGTACCGTGAACCAGGGGATCGCGAAGCCGCAAGCGGCTTGGGCGTGAGGTTATTCAGGAATCCCCTTCGTTTGTTTCCATTTCCACATTTTGGAGCTTGTTTGGAACTCCGCCCGCACCACGGGGAACAGCAGCCGCACCAGTGCCGCGCCGCAGATCACCATGATAGGCAGGCTGTGATAATTGGGACCCGATGCAGGCGCCGTCGTCCTGACCCCCGAAGGCGAGGTGTGCGTCGTCGTGTTCCTGCGCGGCGTGAGCAGTTCCCATACATTGAGGCCGATCAGCAGCGCCAGCAACCCCATCACGAAATAGAGCGCCCAAACCCGACGATAAAGCAACCCGATGCCCCCCGCCAGCGAAGCCGGCGGCAGCACGACGATGCCCAGAAATCCGAACACCGTTGTCGAAGCTGTGCCATGACTCCTGGCCAGGATCATCAGCAGTGATATCGCGCTCACCGGGATGATCAGCGCGCTGATCACGATGATCGCCCATGCCAGAATCGTCACGAATGCCGACCGCCGGGGCGATGCGCCGGTAGCCTCCGATGGCTCCGAGTTGAAAGGATGACCGGACATGGGAAGTCAGAGGTCGGAGGTCAGAAGTCAGAGCGAAGCCGCAAGCGGCTGTGGGTTTCTTCCTGTTCCCTGTCTCCTGTTTCCTGTTCCCTGTCTCCTGTTTCCTGTCTCCTGTTTCCTGTCTCCTGTCCCCGCCCCTCATCCCAGACCGTTGCGGCGAATCGTCGTCATATGAGCCTGGAGCACTTTGCCGGGGCATTCGGTCTTGTTCAGTTCCTGGTGCGTATAGACCTTGCTCACCGGCACGCGGTACTGCCTGGCGGTGGCGACGACCACGCTGCGGAGGGTGCTGAGTTGGGCGGTGGAAGGCTGCTGCTGATCGAAGTTGCCAAGGACCATGATGCCCAGGTTGTTCTCGTTGTGTTCGCGGACGTGGGCGCCCTGGTAGGCGGTGTTGCGACCTTCCCAGACCCGGCCGGCACGATCGATGATGTAGTGGTAGCCGATGTCACCGGCACGCAGGCGATCGATGTGGCTGCGGCGGATGCCCTCGAGCCGATCGGCGGTGGACTTGGTGTCCTCAAACCAGACCGGGGTCCAACCTTCGTGGTGCACCGTGATCATCTGAACAGCGCCCATGCGATTGATGCGCGATCCGATCGGATCAGCCTTGGCCCAGGAAGCCCGCGAAATGGCCCGCACGGGACCGGTGGCGACCGCAGGCGCAGCCGGCGGCGGGACGACCGGATTCGCCGGAGGTGCGGGGGGCGCCACCGGACGGCTGGGCACCACCACGGCCTGTCCCGAAGGCACCGGGCGCGTCACATTCTCAGGCCAGATCGGGCCTGGCCGGTCAGTCCCGGTCATCTGCTGATCGGCCGCGCAGCCGGTGAGCATCATGCCCACACCGGCAAGCACCATTTGACGTCGTGTGACCTTCATGGTCATGATCGCTCCTGATCCATAGCTTACCACGACATCCTGTCGCAGTCTGTTCGAGGTCGTGAACCCGTCACCGCCTATGCGGACTCCCCATCCGCCCTGTTGCCAAGGGTTTCAGTGGGTATATCGGCTCGATGGCCGGAAGAAGTGGAGAAAAGGGAGGAAAAGTTCCGAGTTCCGAGTTCCGGGTTCCGAGTTGAAAGGCAAGGGGAAGAAAGGCACGAAGGGGAAGGCTGAATGCTGAATGCTGAAGGCTGAATGCTGAAGGCTGAAGGGAGAAGAATGGCCATTCTCCTCCCTTCAGCCGTCAGCATTCCCCCTCCGTGCCTTCGTGCCTTCGTGCCTCAATGCCTTCCTCCTCTTCCCCCTTGCCTTTCAACTCGGAACCCGGAACCCGGAACTCGGAACTTTTCCCCATCTTCGTTACAATGTTGCCATGAGCGACACCGACCAGATCATGGATGAAACGGTTGACACCTCCGCTGCCGATGCGGTCCAGGCGGCGGAAGCGGACACCTCGAAGGAGATCGACCTGCCTGCCGATGAGCTGGCCCTGCGCATTGAAGCGGCGCTGATGGCGACCGATCGTCCGATGCCGGCGGCACGCCTGTCCGAAGTGCTCGCCCCGCCCGGCGCCAAGCTCGGCGCCAAGGCGCTGACCAAGGCCGTCGCTTCGCTCAACAAGATTTACGAGCAATCGGGTCGTTCGTTCCGCATCGAACAGCTTGCCGGCGGCTGGCAGATTCTGACGCTGCCCAGGTATGCCGATGTCGCCGCCGCCATGAACAAGGCCAGGCAGCAGACGAAGCTGAGCGGCCCCGCCCTGGAAACGCTGGCGATCATCGCCTACAAGCAGCCGGTGCTCAAGGCGGAGATCGAGGCCATCCGCGGCGTGGCGTGCGGCGAAGTGGTCCGCGCCCTGATGGAACGCAAGCTGGTCAAGATCGTCGGACGGGCCGAGGAACTTGGCCGACCCATGCTCTACGGCACGACCAAATCCTTCCTCGAAGTGTTCGGCCTCAGCAGCCTCAAGGACCTGCCCAAAATCGAGGACTTCAAGGCCAAAGCGAGCGAGTGACCCCCATGCGAAAATGGATGCTGATGATCGCCTCACTGCTCACGCTGCCGGCGTGTTCCACCTATCAGTTGCAGGGCGTCGTGGTCGAAGGCCCCGCGCCCGGCGTCTATGTCGTCGATTCAAGCGACGCCCGCCTCAATCAGCTCGGCGTCGCCGATGCCCAGATCATGGCGATGCTCGATCCCGACACGCTTCGTCCCAAGCCGCTGCCGACGGCGATGACCGACGATCATGGCCGCTTTGCGATACCGATCGATGAGCCGGGCGCCGGGCTGCTCGAATACAGCGTCTCGATCCACGCCAATGCCGCGGGCTACGGCGATGCCGGCGTGGATGCGATGTCGCTGCCCGGCGCAGGCAAGCAGTTGCTGGTGGTGCTCTCGGCAGGACGCGGCCAATCCAAACGAAGGCCGGGACAGCCCACCAATGAAGACCTGCTGCGCGAGGCGGAGACGTTCAAGAAGCAGTTTGATTGAGGGATGGGACTCCCCTCCCTCCTGGCAGGATTTTTCGTGAACGTCGTACTTCAGAATTTGAAACCACGGATGAACACGGATGAACACAGATCAAAAACCGTTTTTGCTTTTCATCTGTGTTCATCCGTGTGCATCTGTGGCTCATTTCAATGCTGAAAGAGTTCACGCAAAATCCTGCTTTCGGGATGATGCCCCCTCATGACCCGAACGCGAATCCAGATCGGCCAGGGCGGCATGCTCTACCTGATGGTCGCCGCCCTGCTCTTGGGCGCCGCGATCTATACCCAGGCCAATCTGCTTTTCTGGTCCTTCGGACTGATGATCGGCGGGCTGCTGATCTCCATGATCCTCTCGCTTTTCGCCTTGCGAAAGCTCACCATCCAACGGCTGCTTCCCAGCCACGGCGTCGTCGGTGAGGCGATGGTCATCCGTTACCGGCTCGCCAACCGCCGCCGCATCATGCCCGGCTTCAACCTCATCATTCGTGAAACCTGGGGCAAGGGTCGCCGCGGCATCCGCACCGCCGGCCCGCTCGCCGAGACCCCGCAGCGCCTCGCTTCGCAACCCACCGGCTGGGTGCTCCACCTTGGCCCCGGCCAGATCGTGCAGGCCGAAGCCATGTGCTGGCCGCTCAAGCGGGGCATGCTTCGCTTCGAACACCTCGAAGTCTCCACCACCTTCCCCTTCGGCATCATCCGCAAAACGCTCCACCTGTATCAGACCGATGAAGTGCTCGTTTATCCCCGCCTCCACCGCATGAATCGCAGGCTGCTCAGCTCCATGACGCAGATCGATCTCACCGGCCGCAAACAGCTCGACCGCGGCGGCGGCGCCGAGGAGTTCTTCGGCCTGCGACCCTACCGCGCAGGGGACAGCATCAAGACCATCGACTGGAAGCATTCCGCGCGCACCGGCTCGCTCATCTCCCGCGAGTTCACCCAGCCCAGCCCGCCCAAGATCATGCTCCTGCTCGATCTCACCCCGCCGCCGGCGATGACGCCGTTGGAAACGGCCCCCGACAACCAACGGAAAAACAAGGCGAAATCACGCCGAAAACGAAAAGCATCGCCCGCACGACCCGACCCCAATGATCCCGTCGAACGGGCCATCACCCTCGCCGCTTCGCTCATCTGCGACGCCTACTTCTACGGCTACCAGATCGGCCTCATGGTGCGCGGCGGCAGGTGCAACGCCTTCCCCCTCCATCACAGCCTGCCTCACCGCGCCAAAATGCTCGAAGCGCTCTCCACCATCGACACCACCCTGCCTCAGAACGATGACGGCCCGCCGATGACCGATCCCTCCGTCATCATCCACTGCGGGCAGTCGCAGCAGATCAAGGGCGAAAAGCGATGCATGATCCTCGGCGCCGCGCAGTTGGAGCAGTTCGTCCGCGAAGTCCGCGGCGGCATCAGCGAACTGCTCACCCGCCGCACCGCATCGGTCAATCGCCGCGATGATCTCGCCATGCAGCAGCAAGCCCGCCGCGAATCGGAAATCAATTCCCCCAATTAGCCGTTCGCCTCGGCGAACGGTCAAATGCGCCGCACCGCGCGTGCTACGATGTCACCATGTCCGATCTCTGGGAAACCAAGCGCCAGACCCACCGCGATGGAGCCGCCCCGCTCGCCGTCCGCATGAGGCCGCGCACCCTCGATGAGTTCGCCGGTCAGCGCCATTTCCTGGGCCCCGGCAAACTGCTCCGCCGAATGCTCGAAGCCGACCGCATCACCAGCGTCATCTTCTACGGCCCGCCCGGCACCGGAAAGACCACCCTCTCCCAACTCATCGCCGCCTATACGAAACGCCACTTCGAGCAGGCCAACGCCTCGGCCGTGGGCGTCAAGGAAGTCCGCTTCGTGCTCGACGAAGCCCGCAAACGCCTCGAACTCCACGGCACGCGCACCATCTTCTTCCTCGATGAAATCCACCGCTTCACCCGCGCCCAGCAGGATGTGCTGCTGGGCGATGTCGAGCGCGGCATCGTCACGCTCATCGGCGCGACCACCGAAAACCCCTATTTTTCAGTCAATTCCGCACTCGTCAGCCGCTCGCAGATTTTTCAATTCGAATCGCTCAACGAAGAGGACATCACCGCCCTCCTCCGCCGCGCCATCGCCGACAAGGAGCGAGGCTACGGCCACCTCAACATCCGGATCACCGATGAAGCCCTCCACCACTGGGCCGTCATGTGCGACGGCGATGCGCGAAGAGCGCTGACCGCGCTGGAGATTGCGGTGCTAAGTAACAGTCGGGTGTCGGGTGTCGGGTATCGGGTGTCGGAGGAACAAGCAGAAATCCGATCCGATACAGCCGCCACAACGAGACGTGTTGACGATACGGAATCGGAAGTCGCTTCCCGACACCCGAAACCCGAAACCCGAAACCCGATTCTCATCGATCTCCCCACCGCCGAGCAGTCCATCCAGCAGAAGGCGATCGTCTATGACGCGACCGGCGATGAGCATTACGACGCGATCTCCGCGCTGATCAAGTCGATGCGCGGCAGCGATCCTGATGCCGCGATCTACTGGCTGGCGCGGATGCTCGTCGCCGGTGAGGACCCGATGTTCATCGCCCGCCGCATTGCGATTCTCGCCAGCGAGGACATCGGCAACGCCGACCCGCGCGCCCTCGAACTGGCCGCGGCGGCGTATCAGGTCGTCGAACGCATCGGCATGCCCGAGTGCCAGCTCACGCTCGGTCAGGCCGTCATCTACATGGCCACCGCGCCCAAGAGCAACGCCAGCGCGACCGCCATCTGGACCGCGATGAAGGATGTGAAGGAAGGCCGAACGATCCCGGTGCCCAAACATCTGCGCGACGGCCACTACGCCGGCGCGAAACAACTGGGCAACGCCACCGACTACAAGTATGCCCACGACAGCGAAACCGGCTACGTCGCGCAGGATTACCTGGGCGTCGATAAAACCTACTACACCCCCACCCAGCGCGGCCACGAACAGCGCATCGCCCAGTTTCTCGAGTGGATCAAAGAGCAGCAGGAAGAAACGAAATGACAGAGCCGCGACTCAACGAGTCGCGGAGGTCAACGAGTTGATGGGTGGTTCATCGCGCTGTGATCAACGAACTCGAAATTCCTTCGAATGTAAATCGACGATCCATCGCTCCAAGAATCCCCCTTCACTCCGCTGGCGTCCGCAACGTGTTACGTCGCGGCTATGCAATCCAGAGCCGCGACTCAACGAGTCGCGGACGCCACCGACATGAAGGAGTGAAGCTGCAACGAAGAGCTGCCGCGCATCGGCGGTCCCACCGCAGCGGTCATGCAAAAGCCGCTCACTTCCGTTCAACTTCAATCAGAATTCGATGATGCCGACCTTCGGCTTCCAGGTCCTTCAAAACCTTTCTAAGTTCGTCCGAGTCTGCATCCCAGAATTTCAATTTTTCTTTCTCCGTGGGTTCCTTGAGCGGGCTGACCAGACGAAAGCCGACATGCCATGAATCCGTGTGCCACCACGGCGACTTGGGCAGATTCGGGTCCATCATTGAAAACTCCTTGCTCGATGGGAGCCGGCTTGCGCTTCGGCACATTTGAGCTTCCGCATCCCAGTGGCCGCCTCGAATCACATGCGGATAGAGCGCCGTCGGCCAGGCGATGATGTCCATCGCCTTCACTTTCTTGCCGGCAAACTTCGCGTAGTGATCCTTCGCAAAACCATCGATGCACCACTCGCCGACATTGCCGTGCATGTCGTACAGACCCCACGCATTGGCCTTCAACTGCCCGACCTTCCGATAGCCTCCGCCCCAGTGTGGATGGCCTTTGTTTGGATCGTCGTACGAACTGTTGTCGTAGAACCATGCGTACTCGCCGAGTTTTTTCGGATCATCACCGAACGAGTAGGCCGTGGCCGATCCCGCACGGGCCGCGTACTCCCATTCCGCTTCCGTCGGCAGTCGATAAAACCGCCCCGTTTTTTTGCTCAGCCATTTGGTGTATTGCCTTGCGGTGTAGTGGGTGACCATGGTGGCGGGATAACCGCCCATGCGACCCATGGCGGCCAATACGGGAGCGGCTTCCTGCTCCCATATCCAGGATGGCACCGAAACCGCATCCGCCTCCTTGTCTTTGGGAATATTTTTAGGTGGTCTGAAATCGTCGGATAGCCTGATGAACTGCTCCAACTCGTCCCACGTCACTTCATGCCTGCCCATCCAGAACGCCTCGACTTCAACTTCGATCTGCGGGCCTTCATTGTCCTGGCGATCCTTCTCCGTCGCCGGCGAACCCATCAGAAAAACACCCGCAGGAATCGGCGCCATGTCGAACTTCACTTTGGAGCCGGGCATCCGCTGTGTGTAAGGCTTGCCTTCTTCGCGTTTCGCTTCTTCAGCGAAGCAGGTGAAGGCGCAAAGGAACAGACAGAAGAAAACGAGAGCGGTTTGAGTACATGATCGAATCATGACACACCTCCATCGCGCATCCTACCTGGGTATGACATCAGAGCAGAGCAAGTGGAGCCGCGATCACCCTTCACCCTGCTCCTGACGCAACTGCTTGATCGCCAGCAGATGCATCAGCGATTCGCGGTCCTTCGGGCGGTCGAGATGCCTCTTGATTCGGATGAGATCGTCGAGACCGATGGCCTTGATGGTGAGGCCGTCAAGGTCGTAGGTCTCGGCATTTCTCGCCAAGTCCTCATACGTTCCGATCGGCTCGACCAGACCGAGAAAATCGACGGACTCGAACACGCTGTTGAACGTGAAATTGCATCCCATCTCGATCGTCCTGGCGTCGATGATGAACGGCAGATCGGGCGGCGCGTTCCGCAGAGTCACTTTCATCTCGCGCAACGCATCGGCGAGCCGAAGATGATTGGCAGGGACGCGGCGATAGCAGACATCGATGTCGTAGGTCACGCGCGTGCTGCCATGCAACGCCTCGGCCTGCCCGCCGATGAGGATGAACTCGACGCCATGACGCAGCAACAACTCGGCAAACCGTTCAAACGTGCTCTTTTCGCTTGATTCGTCCATATTTCAACAGTCGCTGCGCGCTCCTGCGTGCACGATCGGCGCGGCGAAGCCGCTGCGCCGGCGTCAGCCGCAGGTTGTCGCGGAGCAGGGAAAGATCGATGCCGTCCGCGTTCTGCTCGGGAAACGAGGGCTTAAAGGGCGGATTGACGGACACATCCTTCATGACGGTATTCTAGCCTTTGCGCGAAAGCGCCGTCCGGGCCGGGGGTGCCGCGCGGCTCGGATGCGTTTCGGAATCGTTTCCCAATGATCGGCACGCTCAACTGCTGATCGTCCGCCCCGCCACCGCCAGCGCGGCTTCCTTCAACGCTTCGCTGAGTGTCGGATGCGCGTGAGATGCGCGGGCGATGTCCTCGCTGCTGGCGCCGTATTCCATCGCCACGGCGGCTTCGGCGATCAGATCGCCAGCGCGGTTACCAAGGATGTGTACGCCCAGCACGCGGTCGGTTTCCGCATGGGCCAGGATCTTCACCTTGCCTTCGGTGTCGCCCAGCGTTCTGGCCCGGCCATTGGCGCGGAAGTGAAAAATGCCTTTTTTATAGGGGATATTTGCCGCCTTGAGATCGTCCTCGATCCTGCCCACGCCGGCCAGTTCCGGGTGCGTATAGACGACGGCGGGAATGGCGTCGTAGTTGACGTGGCCGTAGCCGGTGACGATGTACTCGGCGACGGCGATGCCTTCGTGCTCGGCTTTGTGGGCGAGCATCGGGCCGCGGATCACATCGCCGATGGCGTAGATGCCCGTCGCGCTGGTTTCGAGGTGATCGTTGACGGGGACCTTGCCGCGCTCATCGGCCTTGAGGCCCACGGCTTCGAGATTGAGCCCTTCGGTGTTGGGCGCGCGGCCGACGGCGAGGAGCACCTTGTCGCACTTGATCGAGTCTTTTCCTTCAATTTCGACCACGGCGCCGTCCTTGGTCGATTTGGCGCCGGTGACTTTCGCGCCGAGAACAAAGCTGAATCCCTGCTTCTGGAAAATCTTGCGGGCATCGGCGGCGAGTTCGGAGTCGAGGCCGGGAAAGATGCGGTCGAGGTATTCGACGACGGTGACCTTCGCGCCCAGGCGGAGCCAGACGGAGCCGAGTTCCATGCCGATGTAGCCGCCGCCGATGACGACGAGGTGGCCGGGCACTTTGTCGAAGGCGAGGGCCTCGGTGGAGGTGGCGATGTTTTTGCCGTCGAGTTCGACGCCGCGCAGGGCGGCGGGTTTTGAGCCGGTGGCGATGATGACGCGCGGGGCTTCGAGTTGGGTGGGGTTTTCTTTTTTGTCTTTGGGGGTGACGGTTATGCGAATCCGGGAGGCTTCACGGGAGCTGAAGCTCCCGTGCCCGGCGTAGCGGGTGATCTTGTTTTTCTTCATGAGCATTTCGACGCCGCCCGTCAGACCTTTGACGATTTCGTCTTTGCGTTTGAGCATGGCGGGGAGATCGAGATCGACCTTGCCGAGCTTGATGCCGTGGTCGGTCAGGCCGTGCCTGAGTTCGGCGAATTTGTGGCTGGATTCGAGCATGGCCTTGGAAGGGATGCAGCCGACGCGGGCGCAGGTGCCGCCGAGGCGGTCTTCGACTTCGACGATGGCGACATTGAGGCCGAGCTGTGCGGCGCGGATGGCGCAGACGTAGCCGCCGGGGCCGCCGCCGATGATGATGAGGTCGTGATTCATGGGAGTGAGCAATGAGTAAGGAGTGAGGGAATGAGGAGGAGGATGTTGCCTGATAAGCAGGTCGTGGGGATTCAATCGAAGCCTCAATGTACCTGCAAATTAAAAATGATGTGATGGCCCAACCCGGCTTATCGCCGGCGCTTGGCACATCCTCGTCGGGAGCTATAATGAAGCGATGATCATCATTCGATTTGAGAATTCGGCATCGAAGCAGCAAGCCATGGGCTGGCTGCCCGGCCGGTACTCGTTCAAGAGTTGGAAGAACGGCGACATGATGCTTCCAGAAGAGGCGCTGGGGGATTTGGCGGCCGAAGGCATCCAATTCTCAGTCAAGGGGCCCGCGACTTATGAGCACTTCAAACCGGGGACTGCGGCGGTTCGATCAGCTTGAGATTTGGATGACGACGTATCTGATCGAGGTGTTTTGAAAGGCATGACAAACTTCCGAAGCATCCATCATTATGAAAGCGTCAGGTGCCATTCCTGCGGCGAGTAAGTCAAGAGCAGGCTGAGCCGCGGCAGTTCGTCGCGGCTGAAGTTGGATTCCAGAACCTGTCGCAGGAGCGCGCGGCGGTCTTCGAACTCCAAGCCGTCAAAACGAGGCGAAATGACGTGGCCGGCGATCCGGCCGCCGGGGAAGACTTCCAGGCCGGAAGTTTCGCCATCCAGTTCCGTCGTGACAACCTTGTTCAGCTTTTCGACAAGCGGATCCATATCTGTGCTCCTCGGTTCACGACCGCCTCGGCGCTGCGAACCATTCGTTTGCTCCAATACTCTACGACATCGCCCTTGACTCTTCTATCGGCGCCGATTTCCCGGATGACTTGCCGAAACTTTCCGCAGTCGGTGAAACGCAGATTGTTGTGCCAGAGCCTGCTCAGCAGATCGATGTGCGGCAGCAGGCGGGTTTGATCCGGCTCCCGCACCAGGTTGAGCCGCCCCGCCTGCTTCAACAAGTCCCGCAGGTCGTGTCCGCTCGTGTTCTCGCGCGTCTCAAGCATCAGCAGCCCGCGCAGTATCGCTTCGACCGCCCGGCCCGCGTTGTAAGCGCCTCCGACCCAACACGCGCTGTCGCGCAACACGCGCGCATCCTCCATCCGCTCCAGCGATGCTCGTCGATAGTCATCGGCCCCGATCTGCAACACACACCTCCGAATTCATCACAGTTCCAGCAGCAGCCGCGCCGGGTCCTCGATCGAATCCTTCACGCGCTTGAGGAAGCTGACGGCCTCCTTGCCATCGACGATGCGGTGGTCGTAGGTGAGGGCGAGGTACATCATCGGGCGGATGACGACCTGTCCCGCCACGGCGATGGGGCGTTCCTGGATGGAGTGCATGCCCAAGACGCCGGACTGGGGCGGGTTGACGATGGGGGTGGACATGAGCG
>CAZYPK010000042.1:0-33046 GCA_964649195.1 uncultured Phycisphaeraceae bacterium | reverse complement strand
CAAACGAAACTCGCGCGGCAGGTGAACGATCCAGGCATGATCGCCGGCCGCGCGAATTTCGTTTGCTTCAGCCCGCGGACGGGCTTCGCAAACGAACGGCTCGGCGGGAGCCTCGCCCTCCCAGGGAGAACGGCTCGGCGGGAGCCTCGCCCTCCCAGGGAGCGGCTTGGACGTGAGGTTATTCAGGAGTTCCCGGCTTCATTTCTTCTACTTCTGGAACGCCTTGTCCTTCTTGTTGGCGCCGGAGCGCAGGTAGGCGATCATGTCCAGGACTTCATCCTTCTGGAGGATGCTGATCAGGCCGGTGGGCATGAGGGAGGTTTTGCTGATGGAGCGTTTGACGATGTTTTTCTTGGGAATGATCGTCGCTTCACCGCCGAAGGGGTTGGTGACGAGGCTCAGCGATGTTTCGTCCTCCTTTTCGATTTTGCCGACCAGTCGGTCGCCATCCTCGGTTTCGATTTCGGTCGGGGCGTATTGATCGGAGACGACCTTTGAAGGGAGCACGATGGCTTCGAGCAGGTCGGCGGGGCTGAAGCGGTTGCCGACGGTGGTCAGATCGGGGCCGGTCGAGCCGCCGTCGTTGTTGAAGCGATGACACTTGGCGCACTGGGCGGCTTCGAACGCCTCCTTGCCTCGCTCGAAGTTGCGGCCGCCGGCGGCCTGTGAGAGCAGGGGGGTCAGGTCATCCATCTGCCAGTTGTGTACATACTGGCGAGGCTTGGTGTTCGTCACGACATCGACGGAGATTTCGCCCTTGATCACCGAAGCGAGCGTCGCTTTTTCCGCATCGGTCATGGTGAGCTGCGCATCGCGGCGGGCCTGCTCGATGAACTTCTTGAAGCTGTGGCCGCCCGAATATTTCGAGCCGGCCAGGTTCATCCAACTGAAGTGGGCCGTGCGAAGCTGCGGCGTCCAGCCGGCCTTGGCGACGCGCAAGGCGTAGCCGTAAAAGAACTGGTCCTCCTGCGTGACCAGGCCGCCCATGTGGGTGATCGCCCTGCCCACGATCTGGTCATCATTCAAATAGATCAGCAGCGCGGCAACCTCCCGATTGACCAGTTCGCTGTTCCCCGGAAAGAGCGGCGCGAGCTTCTTCACCAGGGCCTGTGCCAGTGCCGTATCGGGTTCACCCGCCGAGTGTTGCTTCGTCAGTGGGCCGCCAAGGCGAATGAAGCAGAGACCGTAGGCGCGCAGGGCTTCAAGCTGCTGCTCTTCGGTGAGCCTGGCGAGGTTGAGCCTGTTCAGCGAAGCGACGGCCTTGTTCAGAAGAGTTTCGTCATTGGTGCGGGCGACGGCGACGACGGCGTTGATCAAGGCGGTGGGCCTGGTCTCATTCAATGCACGATCGACCCACTTGGAAGGCTCCTGCCATTCGATGGCGACGCGGGCGGCAAAGCGAATGGCGCGGTCGCTGCTGTTCAAATGCGGCCAGGCGAAATCGACGGCCGCGGGATCCTGCTTGCCGTGGAACGATTCCAGCTTGCGGCGCAGGGCGCGCTCCGCCTTGCCGACGGAATTCTCAACGGCGGGGACTTGTGCCGTCGATTCATCGCCTTCATAGGTGACACGATAGAGGCCCGACTGCGTGCCGCGTCCACCGATGGTGAAATACATCGCGCCATCGGCGCCGATGACGGCATCGGTCAACGGCAGCGGTTTTCCTTCCACGAAGACTTCACTCGTCGCGGTGTAGCTGGCGCCATGGGGCTGAAGGTGAATGGCGTAGAGCTTGCCGAAGGTCCAGTCGAGGATGAACATCGCCTTCTGGTACTTGGCGGGGAACCTGGCGCCGGTGCCGGCGACGACGCCGGTGGGGGAGCCGCGTCCGATGTTGATGACGGCGCCGAGGCTGTCGGGGTAATACTCGGGCCATTTGCCGGTGCCGTAGCGCCAGCCGAACTCGGAGCCGCTGGTGCAGTGGTTGACGCGGGTGGGTCTGTACCAGGAGACGCCGGTGTCCCATTCCTTGTCGGAGTCGAAGGTGAACATTTCGCCGTCGAGGTTCCAGTCGAAGTCGAACTGGTTGCGGAATCCCGCGCTGAACATCCACCACTCCTTGCCGTCCTTGTCGATGCGGCAGATCCAGCCGGCCGGCGCCATGCGTCCGGTGGCGTGTCCGTTGCCGTCGGGATTGCGGGGCAGCAGTTGATCCTCGGCGAAGTTCTTGACGGGCGAGTCGGGCAGGTAGCCGGCGGGAGGATTGGTGTGATTGCCGGCCATGACCCAGAGGTTGCCGTCGGGTCCCAGGCGAATCGCGTGCGGGCCATGTTCGCCGTTGCCTTGGATGGGCTTGAGAAACTCGGCGTGATCGAGCTTGTCATCGTCGTCGGTGTCGCGCAGGCGGTAGAGTCCGTTGCCGATGCCGCCGCCTTCGCCGATGACGACGTAGAGCGAATCATGCGCCCAACACAGGCCGTGCGCCTTGCCGATGGGTTGGCCCCTGCGCTGACCGTTCTGCACGATGTAAACCTCGATCGGTTCGATCTCGACTTCACCCTTGGCAGGTTTATCAACGGTGATGCGATAGAGCATGCCGTTTTGATTCGATGCGATCAGGCGACCTTTGTGATCGACGCAGAGATTGACCCACGAACCTTGCTCGCCTTTGGGGACCGAGTGCAGCAACTCGGCTTTGAAACCGGGCAGGAGTTTGAGAGTGTCGGCGGGCGTGGCGGTACCGCCCGAAGGACTGCCGGCTGCGCCGGTGAAGACATTGCCCCAAGGCCCCGCGCCGAGCCTGGCGATGCTGGTGGCCGCGACGAAACCCTCGGCTTTGAAATCGAGTTCGGTCCAGCCCGGCGCGGAGCGTTCGCTGACGAGCCAGCTCTTGTCGCTGATGATCGTCGCGCGTTCCTTGTTCTGCAATTGCAGATCGAGCCTGGCGATGAAGGCCGCGATGCCGCCGTCGTTTTTCGCTTCGACGGCGATGATGTTCCTGCCGGTCTTGAGATGCGCGGTCACATCCAGGCGCACGGGTTGTTGCCACTGGCTGCTCCTGGCGACCTGTTTGCCGTTGATGAAGACGGTCATGTGGTTGTCGCAGGTGGCGGCGAGAACGCCGCCGTTTTTCGCGGCCAGCGGGCCTGGGATGTCGAAGACATGGCGAATGTAAATCGTCTGGTCGTCCTTGGCCCGACCCAGCCATATCCAATGGGGCGCTTCCTCGGCCTTGGATTTGTTCTGGGCCGCGACGGGAACCGCCAACGACGCCAGCAGCAGCGACAGAACGCAAACGTGAAGCGGATTTCGCCTGATCATGTCATTCCTTCAAAATGAAAAAAGTGCGTCAAGCCTGGTGAACCGGCGGGGCGCGACATTGTTGCAGCCGCAAATCCTACATCAAACCACGAAAAGCAGGCGATGCGATCCGGAAATATCGTGTGGCCCGCGTTGATTTCGTGCTTTCCTGATTTCCTGATTTCCTGGTTTTCTATTAGCCATGCACACAACCGCCGACTATTGGTATGCCGGGCCTGTCGGTTACTGATTGAAAAGACTCGCCAGGATCAGATCGCGGACCATCGTGCAGGGCAGCGCCTCCGCCTCGGGCAGCGGCTGCTGCGAAATGATCACCGGCTGCATGTCGGCAGGCTGATCGACCCGGCCATGCGAGCCGCGCACCAGCTTCGTATCCAGCGGGATCACGTCGAGCAGCGTGCGCTGCCTGAGAATCTTCCGCTGAAACAGCCGCCAGGCGATTTTTAGTTTGGGAAAGCGAATGGCGGGATCGATGAAAAGTTCGAGCGGGTCGTAGCCGGGCTTGCGGTGAATATCGACGGTGCGGGCAAAGTCGGGAGCCTTGGCATCATCGAGCCAGTGGTCGTAACTGAACCAGTGTCTTGCATCGGCGATGAGCACCAGATCGCCGCTGCGCTCGTGGGCGATGTTCCAGTGTTGTTGCGCTTCACGATCGAGCACATGCTCGATGCCGGGGATGTTGCCGCAGATGGCTGCGACATCCTTCACAGTTGCCTTCCCTCCGTGCCTCCGTGCCTCCGTGCCTCCGTGCCTTCTCACATAAACATGTGCAATCTGATGATCCGCCACGGCAAACGCATCGCTCGCCCCCGCATCGAGCAGCTCCAGCCCCTGCTCCCGGCGCACCCGCAACAGACCTGCTTCGCGCAGCACGCGGTTGATGTGAATCGAATCATCCACCGCTTCGATGCCATACTCGCTGACGATGATCGGCCTGACATTCCGCTTCGCAAAAAAATCCAGCAGATCACCCACCACCTCATCAATCTCAGCAACCGCCTTCCAAGCCGCAGCGTCTCCGCTGCGCGTGTTTGCTAAAGCCGCAGCGTCCCCGCTGCGCGTGTTTGCTAAAGCCGCAGCGTCCTCGCTGCGCGTGTTTGCTAAAGCCGCAGCGTCCTCGCTGCGCGTGTTTGCTAAAGCCGCAGCGTCCTCGCTGCGCGTTCTTCGCGGCGGCCCTTCCTTCTGAAACGCATAATCCAGATGAGGCAGATAAACCAGCGTCAGCGACGGATTCGTTTTCCCAAAGGCCAGCATCGTCGCATCCGCAATCCAGCGCGAAGACCTGATCGATGATCCCGGACCCCAGAACTGAAACAGCGGAAACGCGCCAAGCTCCGCCTGCAACTCGTCGCGCAGCGAAGCGGGGTGGCTGTAGCAGTCGGGAATCTTCCGGCCATCGGCCTTGTACATCGGACGCGGCGTCACCGACCAGTCCGCCGACGAGTACATGTTGTACCACCAGAACATGTTGAGCACGGTGAAGGAATCATCGCGCTTTCGGGCTGTTTCCCAGACTTTTTCGCCTTGCACGAGAGGGTTCGACTGCTTCCAGAACTGCACCTCCGCCATCTCGCGGTTGTACCAGCCGTTGGCCACGATGCCGTGCTGTGAAGGAGGCAGGCCGGTGAGCATCGACGACTGCACCGTGGTGGTGACCGCAGGCAGCGCCGGCCTGAGCCTGCGCATCGCACCTGCCTTCATGAAGTCACGAATGCGCGGACAGCGATCGCCGATGAGCGATTCATTGAGACCGACCACGAGGATGACGGCGGTGTTGTGCATTTCGGATTTCGGATTTCGGATTGGGGATTTCGGATTTTGGATTTTGGATTTCAAATTTGAGATTTGAGATTTGAAATCACAAATCCGAAATCGCAAATCCGCAATCCGCAATCCGCAATCCGAAATCCCTAAGTTCCCATGATCCTCCGGTGCCCCCACGCGGTGAGCGCGAAGCAGCCGCAGGCGATCAGCGCCATCGGCAGGGCGCCCAGCAGCGTCAGAATATACGCATCGATCAGGCAGATGCCGCTGAGCCAGGTCAGGATCGCCTTCATCGTCCGCGGCGGCCGCGAAAAAACATGACGCACCGGCTGCGCCAGCCAGAGCGAAAGAATGAAGCCGCCCAGCGCCGGGGCCTTCCAGTCCGGTGGCCGCACGATGGCGAACATCGCCAGCAGCATCACCGGCATCACCACCGCCAGCCACTTGCGATGGCCGATGCGGTCCTCCGTCTCGCCCCGGGCGATGATGGTGATCGCCACGATGTAAACCCCCATGATCCCCGCCAGCGGCAGCGCCACGCGATGGAACTGCGAATCGGTCGAGCCGGTGGCCGCGATCAGAATCACCAGCGAGCGGCAGGCGCCCATGAACAGGACCGCGCCGGGAAAAACCTTGTGCGTGAAGTCGTAGGCCAGGATCATCACCAGCAGCAGAAGCGCAAAGACCATCGCCCCGGGCTGATGCCACCAGATGATCAGCAGCCCGGCGACGAAGCAGGTGATGATGAAGTTCAGCGCCGCCGTCGCACCGATGCGGCCCGAAGGGATCGGCCGGTCGGGACGCTCCTGCCTGTCGATGGCGGCGTCGGCCAGGTCATTGAGCGCCATGCCCGCCACGTAGAAAAGCGACATCGCCAGGCCGATGAGGATCGCCATCTTCCACCGATATTCGGGAACGAAAACCGACCCGTCCTGATAGGTCGCGCGCCAGCCAAACCCCCATGCGATGGCGCCGCCCGCCAGCACGTTGGTCCAGATCGTCGGCAGATTGCTGATGCGGCAAAGCTCAAGCCAGGCGGTCAGACGGGATTTGAGCGTCAAAGAAACCATTGGAGGAAAATCAAATACGAAGCGCAGGGCCGGCGCATTTGGCCGTTCGCCTTGGCGAACGGAGATGGCCGATGCAAAGCACGAAACTCAAAGCACGAATTCCGTATTTTCATCCCGCATGTTGCCTGACCCATTTCAGTTCCTGCGCGATGCCTTCCACCAGATCGACGCAGCGCAGTTCCTCCGGCAGCACGCCCCAGGCGTAGGTCTCGACCTCGAAATGTTTGCAGTCGGTCAGCTCGCCCACCAGCGACAGGCAGCGGATCACCTCATCCTGCGTCGATTCGAGCAGCCCGAACTTTTCCAGGAACAGCGGCACATGAAAATGCGTGCGCCATTCCACCGTCGGCGGCGGGGTGTGGTCGAACTGGGCGATGGCCAAAGGCAGATCATCGAAGAAGTGGCCGCCGGTGATTTTGGCGACCGTCTGATGCAGGTAACGCTCCTCGCGGAACTGGCCCAACTGAGCCAGGGCGTCGATGCGATCGCGATCATCCATGAGATCGAACCGCGCCCGCACCGCGCTGGAGAGCTGCACCTTGCCCACCGCGATGCCATGCGATTGATAGTTGCGCAGGGCGTGTTCCTGTGACTCAAACATCACCGCCGCATGACAGACATCGTGGCACACGCGCAGGTACCGGCGCAGGCGATGCTCGTTGCCCAGCAGGAAAAGCTCATCCTTGAAAAAGTCCACGACATCCTGCGAGGTGTCCAGATAGCAGCCCGGCTCCGGTTCCAGATCGACATGAATCAGCTTGCCGGTGACATCCTCGATCCGCGCCAGGTGATCGCAGAGCCTGACCAGGTTCCCGGCCGCGGCGAAGGACTTGTCCTCATCGGCGGCGATCGATTCGCGCCAGCCGATGGGCAGCGTGGAGATGGAGCCTTCCTTGTCATCCTCGCCCAGCAGGTGCACCAGAATGTCGGCAAGGTTCCTCGTGTAATCGAGGCGCGACTGGTCGCACCACTCAGGGTGATAGACCTTGTGCTTGACATGCTTCTCGTGGAAGTTGCCGAACGGAAAACCGTTGATCGTGTAGGTCATCAGGTCGCGGTGTTTGAGCCAGTCGGAAAACTCCGTCACGCGATCACCGCCCAGAATCTGCGAGGCCGCCTCGTGCGACAGCCACAGGCCCACACCCATCGGATGGTCGGGGCTGACCAGTCTGCGAATGGGCACGGCGCAGGCTTCGAGGTTGGCCATGGTCAGCGCGAAGGTCTGCCCGGCATGGACGTTCGTGCAATAGCCAAGGATTGTGTTTTCACCGAGGATGTCGCGCATCGCAACAGGGTAGAACGGGCGATCATGAATGCCAAGTTTCCGATGGTCCCGCTCAGGGTGAAAGCATATGACCTGAGTTCGGGATTAAGCCCCGCCCGGAAGGGCGAGGGCCAAGGGTCGTCCAATCAACAGCCCCATCTCGAACGCAGTGCAAAAGTGCAGTTTCCGTCGAGATCGGTGGTTCGGTCGGGAGCAAGCCGTGGATTGGATGCCCCTTGGCCCTCACCCTTCCGGGTGGGGCTTCACCTGTTCTTTAGCCATATGCTTTTACCCTGTGGCCCCGCTTCACTTGGTCTTGTCGGTTCCCTTGTTCTTCCCCGCATTCTTTTCGGGATCGTGATTCGGATTGGCCAGCGGAGGCTGCGCCGCGACCTGCGTCCGCCATTGGTTCAATTGCTCGTGGAGTTCCTGCTTCTGTTTCAGATGGGTGGCTGAGAGGTCCTTGGACTCGCCGATGTCATCCTTGAGGTTGTAGAGTTCCAGGCGATTGTCTTCGTAGAAGTGGATCAGTTTCCAATCGCCGGCGCGGATCGCGCTGTAGGGCGTGGCGCCGCCGGGGTGGTAGTGGGGGTAGTGCCAGTGGATGGCGGTGCGATCGAGTCGGGCGGCGGGATTCTTGAGCAGGGGCGCGAGGCTCAGGCCGTCGATCCTCGCTTGGCCGCGCGGATCATCCTTCACGCCGGCCAGGTCGATCATCGTTGCAAAGAGGTCGGTGGTGATGACCGGCTCTTCGCAGAGCGCGCCGGCTTTGGCGATGCCCGGCGCGTGGATCAGCAGCGGCACGCGCACCCCGCCGTCGTAGGCGGAGCCTTTGCCGGCCCGCGCGGGTTTGTTGTGGGTCGTGCCGAGCTGGCCGCCGTTGTCGCCGGTGAAGAGGATGATGGTGTGGTCCATCAGTTTCAGCTCTTCGAGCTTGGCGACCATCGCGCCCATCGCCTCGTCGAGGCTTTCAATCATCGCGGCATAGACCGCATGGCCGTGAGCGCCGAGCGTCCCGGCCTCCTTCATCGCGGCGATCTTCCTCCGGTATTTCTCCACCTTGTCCTGCTTCGCCTGAAGCGGTGAATGCACGGTGTAGTGCGGCAGATAAATGAAGAACGGCCCGGCCTTGTTGGCCTCGATGAAGGCACAGGCTTCGATCGCCTCGCGGTCGGTGAGATATTCGCCGGCCGGGCCTTCCTTGAGCGTGGGAATCTTGTAGGGCGCGAAGTAGCTTGGCGGCTGCCCGCGTTCGTAGCCGCCCAGGTTCGCATCGAAGCCGTGGGCATCGGGATGGCCTTGGCTCGCATTGCCCAGGTGCCACTTGCCGATCGCCGCGGTGGTGTAGCCCTTGGTTTTCAGGGCCTCGGCGATGGTGGTTTCTTCGCGCGGGAGAAACTTCGTCCAGTCAGGCGGAAGCAGTTTGGCGTGAGGCCTGCCGTGGCCGGCGATCCAGTCGGTGATGCGAAGGCGTGCGGGATATTTGCCGGTCATCAGGGCGGCACGGGTGGGGGAGCAGACGGTGCAGGCGGAATAAGCGTTGGAGAAGCGGACGCCTCGTGCGGCCAGCTTGTCGATGTGGGGCGTCTCATAAAGCTTGCTGCCCCCGCCCTGACCGGCGGTGTAGGAGAGATCGGTCCAGCCATAGTCATCGACGAGCACCATGATGATGTTGGGCGGCCGGTCGGCCAGCAGCATGGGCGCCGGCGGCAGGGCGAGGAGAAAGAGGATCGTGAACAGTCGCGGCATGGTGGGACTCCTCGGTGATCAAAGTGGAACGGAAAATCTCATGATAACGGCGGAAATCCCGCGAAGCGGGGCGATTGAGACAGGTGAGGGCGGGATCCACGAAACAGCAATCGTCTCACTTGACCATTGATCATTGCCTGATGCCTATTGACCAATGGGTGATCTGAATAACCCCCGATATACCGTGAACCAGGGGATTGCGAAGCCACAAGCGGCTTGAGCGTGAGGCCCCCCCGGCCCCCCGGCCCCCCGGACCCACCGCCACATGCGATGGCCCTGGGGCGGGTAGAATCCCCGCATGTCCGCCAATCCCTCCGCCATGCCGGCTTCCGCCATGCTTTCCCGCCTGAGCCTGATGGCGCGTGACATCAAGATCAGCCATTCCATTTTCGCCCTGCCCTTTGCCCTGCTGGCCACGTTCTTCGCCCTGTGGCATCCTTCCACGGATCGCAGCACGTTTGCGGTGGGGTGGACGATGGCGCTCATCGTCATCTGCATGGTGCTGGCCCGCACGATGGCGATGGCGTTCAACCGTTGGGCCGACGCCAGGCTGGATGCGGGCAACCCGCGCACGCGAGGCCGGGCGATTCCCAGCGGAAGGCTGCCCGCTTCGTTCATGCTGTCGGTGGTCATCGCCTGCGCCCTGGCGTTCATCGTCAGCTGCGCCGGGTTCTGGCTGCTCTCGGCCAACCTCTGGCCGCTGCTGCTTTCGCCGGTGGTTCTCGCGTTTCTGGCCGGTTATTCCTACACCAAGCGGTTCACCTGGCTCTGCCATCTTTACCTCGGCTGCGCCCTGGCCCTGAGCCCCATCGCGGCGGTGATCGCCATCTCCCCATCGCTGCTGGGCGCCGCCACGCCCTGGCTGCTGGCGGTGATGGTCATGTGCTGGGTGGCCGGGTTCGACATCATCTACGCCATGCAGGATGTCGCGGCGGACCGCGCCGCGGGCACCTTTTCCATGCCTTCCCGATTGGGCGTGGAACCGGCCCTGTGGATCAGCCGGCTGCTGCATCTTGGCAGTCTTGCCGCCCTGATCCTGCTGGCGATGGCGGGCGAAGCGTTCGGCCTCCGCTTTTCCATCGGCATCGGCATCGTGGCCGGCCTGCTCCTGCTGGAACATGCCCTGGTCTGGAACTCCAAAACCCATCACATCCACATGGCCTTTTTCACCCTCAACGGCCTGATCAGCCTGCTGCTGGGAACGCTGGGCATCTGGGATATCGTGACAAATTAAAAGTTCCGAGTTCCGAGTTCAAAGTTCCGAGTTGGGGAAAAGCATGAAGGCGAATCTCGAATCTCATCTGAAATCTCAAATCTCAAATTTCAAATCTGAAATTTCAAATCCGCCATCCGAAATGGTTCCAACTCAGAACTCAGAACTCAGAACTCAGAACTAATTCCCCCGGCATCATTCTTGCACTCCTCCAACCACACCACGCTCGGCTGGTCCACCGCGACGGGTGTCGCGAGGCTGCGTTGGCCCGCTCGTCGCTCGATCCGCTGCGTCCGCTGGCTGTGAAAAGGAAGGCAAAACATGTCCCCATTCGCTTTGACCACCTTCAAAAAAACGCTCTGTGCCGGTGCGTTCCTGAGCCTGGGCATGCTCCTGTCCCTCGCCGGTTGCAAGACCGCTTCCGAGCCGAAACCCGCTGAGTTTGAGCCGGTGAAGAAGAAACCGGCCGCCTCGGCTCCCGCGCCGGCCCAGTTTGAACCGGTCGCCAGGACGCCCGCGCCGGTCGCCTTCGAACCCGTTTCCAGCAAAGCGCCGGCACCGGCCCAGTTCGAGCCTGTCGCCCCCAAGCCGCCGGCGGCGCCCGCTTTCGAGCCGATCGTGAAAAAGCCCGCCCCGGCGGAGTTTGAACCGGTCAAAAAAGCCCCGGCGGCGGTGGAGTTTGAGAAGGTCACCAAGACCGATCCGCAGAAATAACCTGAAAATGGCTCTCCGAAATCGGTGGTCGGTGTTTTCGTACAGAACCTTGCCGGGGCTTCGCAGAGCCTCAGCCCCAGCCACCCATCGCAGAGCCAGCCATCCGTGGATTTCCGTGTCTATTTCCTGCGCAGTTTTGCCGCTTTTGCCTGTTTTTTGTTTTCTTCAAAAATGTCCGCCCGGCTGTTACCATCGTTTCATGCACCAGTCCCCCCTGCGTTCCTTCGTCTTGCGATGCTGGTTGAGCAGCGTGGTCGGTGTCGCGCTGCTTCTTGCCGGTCCCGCGCTTGGCGCTGATGGCAACCCGTTCCTCTTCCGCGATGCCGGGGATGATGCCGGGCTGTTTCCGCATGTCGCCGGGGTGCGCGGGCATGGCGCGGCGTGGGGGGATGTCGATGGCGATGGCTGGCCGGACCTGTTTGTCGCATCGTTTCACAACCAGGGTTCCAAGCCCGGCATGCTGCTGCGAAATGTCAAAGGGCAGTTCCGGCCCGATGGGCAGCCTCATCTCCAAACCACCGGCCTGGGCAGCGGGGCGCTCTTTGTCGATCTCAACAACACCGGCAGGCTCGACCTCTTTGTCTCCAACGTCGCCCACGGCAAGGAAGGCGTCACCGCAATACCGAGTTACCTGTTTCGCAATGATGGCGATGGCCGATTCACTGACATTTCCAAGGAGAGCGGAGCCTGCCTGCCCAACTATGCCGGTCGTGGCCTCGCCGCGGCGGACGTTGATGGCGACGGCCTCATCGACCTGATCACCTGCGAACGGTACTACGGCAAGGTCAACCACGGCCCGGCCATCCTGCGCAACCTGGGCAACCATCGCTTCGAAAACATCTCGAAGCAGGCGGGATTGCCCGAAGGTTTGTCCGGCCTGGGCGTCGCGGTTGCGGATGTCAATAATGACGGTTGGCCCGACCTCTTCTTTACCGAAGGCGGCGGCGAGCATCGAATGTATATCAATGACGGGAAAGGCGGGTTTTCAGAACACAAGTTGATGCGAGATGTATTTCGCTGGAAACCGCCCACTGCGGAAGATACGCCCGCAGGCGTATGTATTGCCGATGTCAACGGCGACGGCTGGCCTGATATCGTCATCGGCCATCACTACAAATCACCGTGGAAAAACCCCGCGCCTGTTCGACTCTATTTACATCAGGGCAATGCCGAGGGAACATCTCCGATGTACAAAGACGTCACCGAAGAGGCCGGCCTGACGCCGCTGGCGATGAAGGCGCCTCACGTGGAGATACAGGATTTCGACAACGATGGCCGGCCGGACATCTATGTCAGCATCGTCAAGTTCAAGGACGGCAAACCCTATCCGGTCATCTATCGAAACACCGGCAACAAGAACGGCATTCCGCAATTCAAGGAATCCGCATGGGCAGTCAACGATTTTCCAAACAGCCAAGACCTGGCCATCAGGCGAACAGGAGACTTTTTCGCAAAGATACTCAAGGATAAGAAGGTCATCTACATGGCAGCCGGCCCTTCGGCGGATTACGACCGCGACGGCAGGCTCGATCTGTTTCTCGTCAACTGGTGGAACGAAGACCGTTCGCTGCTGCTTCGCAACGAAACGCCGGCCGGCAACTGGCTTCAGGTTGTCGTCGATGGCGGCAAGAACAGCAATCGCATGGGGGTGGGCGCGACGATCACCGTGCTTGAGGCGGGCGCCAGGAAAGATGACATCCACAAACTGGGCCAACGCGAAATCAACATCGGCTATGGGTTCTGCTCCGGCCAGGAAGCGATGGCACACTTCGGATTGGGAAAGGTCGAGTTGGTTGACGTGATCGTCATGCTGCCGCATAACAAGGGCTTGATCGAAGTGAAGAACGTCAAGGTTAATCGGCGATTGACGGTTCGTGCAGATCAGTAAACCGGGGGACCGGGGGTGAGTTGGCACGGCCCCTTCAAGGGGCCGTGCCTGTGTGGAGACGATCATGAACATACGATCTGTTGCAATCTTCGTGCTTGGCGCGGCGCTGGCGCCTTCACTTCGCGCCCAGGTGACTTATCCGCCTTCGCTGCCCGATGGCAGGGCGGTGGTGACGGACAGCTCGCCGCTGTTCCTCAAACCGCCGGCGACGCTGCGCGAAGGCGTGGCGATTGCCAAAACACCGCCGACGGTTGATTTCCTTTACTTCCCCGGTCAGGATTACGCGGGCAAGCCCTGGTCCAACTGGGGCGACAGCCTGGCGGTGAACGGAAAGTATTACGCCTCCATCGGCGACCATCTCGCGCCGCAGGGCAATGCGTTCGTCTATGAATATGACCCGTGGAAGAAGACGTTTCGCCTGCTGTCGGATGTGAAGAAGCTGCTCGATCTGCCGGAGGGACATTACGTGCCCGGCAAGATTCACAGCAGGCTCGACATGGGCTCCGACGGCTGGCTCTACTACTCGACGCACCGAGGCTCGACGCGGGTCACCACCGATCAGTACCACTACAAAGGCGACTGGATCATCCGCTGCGATCCGGCCACCGGCAAAAGCGAGGTCGTCGTGCAGGCCCCCGTCGCCAAACACTGCGTGCCCAACAGCGTGCTCGATCCGCAGCGGCTGATCTTCTACGGCGGCACCGCGCCGGGTGTGGGCGACGATGACATCCGCTTCTTCGCCTACGACGCAAAAAACAAAAAGCTGCTTTGCGACGTGCCCGATGGCCCTTCGCGGTACATGATCTTCGCCGCCTCGACCGGCAGGGTCTATTATACGCAGGGCAAAAACGATGGCGGGCAGCTCATGCGGTACGACCCGCGCCGGCCCGAAGCGCCGGTGAAGATCGAAGGCGTCATCGGCATCCGCGCCGCGACGCAGGAGACCGCGGACGGTTTCGTTTACACCGTCTCCTCCGGGCAGGGCGCCGGCGAGCCGACCATCTGGTCGTTCAACACGAAGACGGAAAAGATCGAAGCCCTGGGCTCGGCGGCGGCAGGCTCGCAGAAATACGTCGCCTCGATGGATGTCGATCCCACCGGCCGGTACCTGTATTACGTCCCCGGCGCCCACGGCGGCAGCGAACGGGACAACGCCGCCGTCGTGCAGTTTGATGTGAAGCTGAAAAAGACCAAGGTCATCGCGTTCCTCCATCCCTTCTATCAGGAGAAGTATGGCTGCACGCTCAAGGGCACCTACAGCACCGCCATCGACCCGGCAGGCGACAAGCTCTACATCACCTGGAACGCCAACCGAGGCAGCAAGGCATGGGACACCTGCGCCCTGACGGTGATCCACATCCCCAAAGACGAGCGATAAGGCACGACCCCTTGGAGGCGGCCCCTCGGAGGCACGGCCTCTTCAAGAGGCCGTGCCTGCGGCTCAGCCCCGCAAGAATTCATACCAAAAGAACTCCGCGGAGAAACTGCTACAATTGAACCGGTTGCGTGAGAAATGATTCCTCGCGACGGGGTGTAGCTCAGCTTGGCTAGAGCGCGTGGTTTGGGTCCACGAGGCCGCAGGTTCGAATCCTGTCACCCCGATTGACGTTACAGTGGCATTGCATTCATGTTGCGTTGGTGTACCGTTTCGATGCGGCGGCGAACATAGTTCCTGGTGACCGTCGCCCATTTCATGGCCGCCGTGACGAAGATGGCCGAGACGTGCCGGAAGATCTGGCGTCGGGGAGGGTGTGATACGGGCCGGACTTACCGGCAGGAGGGATAGACATGGACTTCAAGCCTTGGTTCAACGCAGCATGGGACGAGGAGCACCGGGCCGGCTACCACGAGGGTGGCCACCTCGAATACGCGCGGCACATCAACCCAAACGTGCCTTTCACGGTAAACGTGGACGGCGCGGGCGGGGGAAGGACCGTGCTTAACTTGGCGGGCTTCACGCCGGCACAGCGCTACGCCGTTGCGGTCGCCGGATGCCTGGCCGAGGCGAAAGGGATGGGCGGCCACGGAGCCATCGCGCCGGACCACGATGTGGCGCAACAAATCCATGTCAAGTTCAAACCGGGAGAGGTCGGGTGGCAGGTGGACGTCATGGTCGGCGGGAACAGCGAGCCCTCCTCGTGCAACGGGATCGACTTCGAGTTCTTGGGTGGTGACGTGCCGGATTTGGCCATGCTGCAGGCTGCGGTCGCCGAGGTGGCGGAGTTCTTCAACAACGATCACAATTGGCTCAAAGTCAGGAGGCGGGCGTGGACGCTGGCGATCGTCAAGCGGCCGGAGGTATAGGGGGAACGGGATTTGGAGAAAGAAAAGGTGGTCGCGCCCGGTGGCCACGAAGCGATCGTGGTGTACTTCACTAAACCGCCCGAGGCGAAGGGGACGCCCCTCTGGTGGCTTCAGTTGAAGAAGATGGGTTTCCAGCCCAACTCTTTCGCTGAGGCGTACACGAGGGATCTGCCGAAGCTGGCGAAGCAGTTTGCTGAGCAACTTCTCGCGGATGCCAACATAGCACCTGGGCTCGTTGTGGTGCCAGCATCGGCATCGCGGCAGTTCCAGCCCTACCTCGACGCCTTGGTAGAGGCGAGGGCCGACCTCCCCGTGCTCGACGGAGCATTCACGAAACCGGAGGGGTTCCAGGCTGGTGACAAGGGCCGCACCTACGACCAGGTGCTGGAGAGCACAGAACTCAACTCGACCAAGATGCCGGAGGGGGCCGCGGACGTGACGAGAATCTGGATCATCGATGATATTTACAACACGGGAAACACGGTGGGGGCGATGGCGACTCGGCTCAAAGAGCACATCCCCTCCCTTGTTGAGATTGTCGTTGTCTGCCCGCTCTATGTGCCGCTATGAGTGGGATCGGCACCCAAGAATCGTTCCTCGTATCGAATACGTATTCGCTTTGTCAGCTCCCGCCGGTCGCAGATGCGATCCGTAATGCAATGCGAACTACGTCAATGATGGATGACTGCAATGCCAGTGCCCTAATGCCATTCAGAAAAAGTTCAATTGGCGTCTTGTCGCTCCGACTTGTCTTCAGAAACGGCCGTTCGACCAAAAAGTCGAACGGCTTTTTCTTTGTCAACCGCATCAAAGCGCCGCCAGTCGCTGCGTCCGGTCCTGCGTGATGAGCGCCTCGACGAGTTCGTCCATGTCGCCCGCAAGCAGTGAAGCAAGATTGAATGACTGATTGAGGCGATGATCGACGGCAATGGCCTCCTTGTATCGGTAAGTGCGGATGCGTTCGCTGCGGTCGCCTGAGCCGATCATGTTGGACCGTTTCGCGGCACGTTCGCTGTCTTTTTTCCTCTGGTACAGGTCGTAAACGCGGGTTCGCAGAAGCTGCCAGGCTTTGGCGCGGTTTTGCTGCTGGCTTTTGCTTTCCTGCATGCGGACCTCGATGCCGGTGGGGATGTGCACCATCTTCACCGCGGTGGCGACCTTGTTCACATTCTGCCCGCCGGGGCCTTGGGCGGTGGTGATGTCCATCTTCACCTCCGAATCGGGAATGATCAGGTCGATCTTCTCCGGCTCAGGCAGCACCGCCACGGTGCAGGTTGAAGTGTGGATGCGGCCTTGCGTTTCCGTTTCCGGCACGCGCTTGACGCAGTGGACCCCGCCCTCGTAACCCAGCCGCTGCCAGACTCCGGGGCCGCGCACGTTGGCCAGTGCATGGCGCAGGCCGCCCGCTTCGCCCCCGGCATAATCGAGCAGTTCGAGCGACCAGCCGCGCCGGGTCGCGTAGCGCTGATACATCTGAAAAACATCACCGGCCCAGATCGCCGCCTCGGCTCCGCCCGATGCGCCGCGCACCTCAAGCATGACCGAGCCGATCGCCAGGTCGTCGGCGGTGACCAGCTCCCCGGCGACGCCATCGAGCAGCGTTGCCGATTCGCGATGGAGCGCGGGCAGCTCCGCCGCCGCCAGCTCCGCCAGTTCGGCATCGGCCTTTTCCGCGATGATCTGCTCGTTGTCCGCGATCTGCCGTTGCAGGGCCTTCCACCGGCGATAGCGCATCACCATGCTCTCCAGCGCGGAGCGCTTGATGGAGACTTCGCGGATGCGTTCATGGTCCAGCGCGATCGCCGGATCAACGAGTTGATGTTCCAACTCATCGAACTGCGCCGACAGCGTGTCCAGCTTGGCGATCAGGTTGAGCATGTGAATAAGTTCCGGGTTCCGAGTTCCGAGTTTTAGGCTCTGTTTTGGTCTGTTGAAAACACCAAGCCCGATGGCGAGCCCCCGGGGGCCGCGAGCCGTCGGAGTATTCCGTGGCTGATACCCCGACGGCTCGCGGACTCGCCATCGGGCTTGAGCGTGAAATCAGGATGTTCTCAACAGAGCAAAACAAAGCCTGATCCTCAATTCCGAAAACTCGGAACTCGGAACTCGAAACTCGGAACTTATCTCTCCCGCGCACGAAAAAACCGCAGCGCGGGTCGCGCACTGCGGTTGGGTATTTTGCTTTGAAGCTAAGCCTTTTTGGGGGCTTCCTTGCCTTTCTGGAAGTAGCCGCCCTGGAACTTGCGCTGGAAGCGTTCGACGCGGCCGGCGGTATCGACGAACTTCTGCTTGCCGGTGAAGAACGGGTGCGAAGCGGACGAAATATCGACCTTCACCAGCGGATATTCCTGGCCATCCTCCCACTTGACCGTCTCGTGGCTCTTGATGGTCGAGCGGGTGAGGAAGCTGGTGCCTGCGGAAACGTCCTGGAAAACGACCGGACGATACTTGGGATGAATGTCTTTCTTCATGGCGTACCCTTTCGTGCGAGCCGAGTATCATAACCGGGCTTGAATCGGGATGCAAAGGGGGAGAAGAGCGGGAGGAGCGAGAAGAGCCGGAGGAGCGGGAGGAGCCGCTGGAGCGAAAAGGGCTTCAGGTTCGCGGGGGATTGCCGGTAGGGCCTCCTGAATAACCTCCGATGTCCGATGTGCCGCAAACCAGGGGATCGCGAAGCCGCAAGCGGCTTGGGCGTGAGGTTATTCAGGAGACTCGATACTCGAAATTCTTCGACTCTTTTCCGCTCTTCCTGCTCCTTCCGCTCTTTCCGCTCTTCCGGCTTTCCCCCATGAACATTTTCCTCAACGGTCAATTTCTTCCCATTGAATCCGCCGGCCTTCGCGTGGAGGATGCGGGGTTTCAACATGCCGTGGGCCTCTTTGAAACGATGGCCGCCTGTCATGGCAAGGTGTTCCGGCTTCATCAGCACATGGCCCGCCTGGCCGAGTCGGCCCGGCAACTGGGGCTGGCGATGAAGATCGATCAGGCGGCGCTCGCCGCTGCGGTGGAGGCGACCATCGCCCACAACGAACTGGACCGCGCCCGCATTCGGCTGACCATGACCGCCGGCCCGATCTCCCTCCTCAAGCCGCAGGCCGATCCGCCGCTGCCCACCCTGCTGATCGTGCCCGGCGAGCCGACGGCATACGCCCCCGAATACTTCGCCCAGGGCGTCACCGTCCTCATCGCTCCGCCCCTGGCCAACCCCTTCGATCCGCTGGCCGGCCACAAGACGCTGGGCTACTGGAGCCGGCTGCGAACCCTCCGGCAGGCGGCCGCGCTGGGCGCCGGCGAGGCCGTCATCCTCAACATCACCAACCACCTGGCCGGCGGCGCGGTGAGCAACATTTTCATCGTGAAAGACGGCGAGTTGCTCACCCCCATCGCCCGCGATGAGGAGGTCGAAGGCGGCCTGCCCGCCCCGGTGCTGCCGGGCATCACCCGCGGCGTGGTGATCGAGTGCGCCCAGGCGATGGGCATCACCGTGCGCAGGCAAATGCTCACCGTCGAAGAACTGCTCGAAGCGGATGAAGTCTTTCTCACCAACTCAAGCTGGCATGTGCTGCCCGTTTCCAAGGTGGAAAAGAAAGCGATCGGCGGCGGCGGGGCGGGGGAGGTGACAAAGTCGCTGCGAACGGCGGTGCTGGCGAAGATCGAGGAGGAAACGATTTAGCCGTCCGCCTTGGCGAACGACGAATCGCCGCGCTCATACCGCATCACCTGATCGTACATTTCACCTTGCACATGCCTGGCCACATCGGGGTCTTTGATCAGCGCCAGGTTCATCACCTCGCAGGTGAGCTTCACCTTCAGATTGCTTTCCACGCCCCGGCCCATGCCTTCGAGGATGACCAGATCGACGCCGCGTTTGATGGTCGCATCGCACAGTTCCTTCGAGATCTGCGACAGATCGATCAGCGGCGTGCCGCAGCCGCCGGCGATGACTTCGAGGCGGCCTTGCGACAGTGCCAGGCCGATGACCGGGTCCCATGCGGCGATCCGTTGAATCATCGCGGCCAGTTCGGGTGCGGTGATGTCGTTGAGCGAAGGCGTGGTGTTGGCGGCGAAGATGACCTGCGTGGAGCGCTGAAGCAGCGCCCGGGCCAGGGGAATCATGCCCAGCGCCACATCGCAGCCGCTGTTGTCCGCGAAGAGGATCGCCGCCCGGTGCGGGGCTTCGTTTTCAAGCCGGCGGAGCCAGGCGTCGAAGTGATCGATGCGCCAGGGGCGCGGCTTGAGCTTCGCCCGGACCTTGTGGAAATCGATCTTTCCCGCCTTGAAGAGCGCCAATGTTTCGATGGCGCCGACATCGAAGATGTTGCCCGCGAAAACGCCCTGGATCAGCAGCAGCTCACGCCGGGCGATCTCCTGCGCGGTGGATGCGGGCAGCCCATCGAGCTCGCGCAGCAAGGCGGGCAGCGCGAGCAGAGCGGCGGCGTTTTCCCGCTCCTTCACGAGACGATACGGATCAGCGAAGTGATGCTCGCGCAGGATGCGCTCGCGCCGGCGACCGATGGTGAGGATGTCCAGATGTTCACCGGAGGATGCATCGAGGTTCATCAGCGAATCGAGATAGGCAAAGAACATCGCCTGCGCCTTCGCAGCACGGGCGGCACCATCCTGTTGCGACTTGCCATCGTGCGCCTCCACCGCGACCGCCTCTTCGAGCAGGCTGGGAAAGTGGCTGCGGTAGTGATTGATCCAGTAAGCCCTGCGATCGGGCAGGGCGATCAGGTCCAGATCGCAGGCGCGGTAGGTGGCGGGATCGGCAAGAAGCGGAAACGGATGAAGGGAGGCGGACAAAGTAAGGTTCCGGGGAAGGCCGGGGCTATATGGAACGCATCAACGGGGCAGGGGGAGCGAAGCCGCGAGCGGTGGGTGGCTGGGGCTTATGCCGAACTCAGCGTTCAAGCGTCGCAAAATTGCCCAGCATCTTCAGGCCGATGCGCTGTGATTTTTCCGGGTGAAACTGCGTGGCCCAGAGGTTGCCGGTGCGGATGGTGCTGGTGAACGGTTTGCCGGCGGGGTACTCGGTGGTTCCGCTGGTGATGCGTTGACCGTCGCTTTCACGAGGCACGCAACGGTAGCTGTGTACGAAATAAACCGCGCACTCCTGCGGCAGCCCGGCCAGCAGCGGATCATCGCCGGTCCAGCGCAGCGTGTTCCATCCCATGTGTGGCACCTTGATCCGCCCGCCTTCCTGTTCCACCTTGAACTCAACGACCTGTCCGGGCAGCACGCTCAATCCTTCGACCGGCTGATCGGGCGAAGAGGCATCCTCCGTGGAGCTTTCAAAGAGCAGTTGCATGCCCAGGCAGATGCCCAGGAACGGCCTGCCTCGTTCGATGAACGCCTTGATCGGCGCCGGCCAGCCCCCGCGATGCAGATTGATCATGCCATCGCCAAACGCACCGACACCGGGCAGCACCAGCCGCTCGACGACGGCGATCTGGTCGGGGTGGGAAAGAATCCGCGCATGGGCGCCGACGTGTTCAAATGCTTTTTGAACGGAGCGGAGATTGCCCATGCCGTAGTCGATGATGCCGATCATTTTCGGGTGTCGGGGTTCGGGTGTCGGGGTTCGGGTTTATTTCGGATTTCGGATTTGGGATTTCGGATTTAGCTGCTTCACGTTCTCACTTTTCTTCTTCCCCTCCGTGCCTGTTCGATGCGATCCGGGTGTCGGGTGTGCGTATCGGAGTTTGCGAGAGTGGCAGTGTAGTCGTCTGAGGTGTGGAAGTGAAAACCGCCGGTCGATTTCGAAGGTCCGTCGCGGGACGGATCGAAAGCGGCCGGCGGGTCATGGATGGTCGAGAGGGGAAAATCGAAGCGCGAAGCAAATTTCGGACTTCGGATTTCGGATTTGAGATTACAGATTTGAGATTTGAGATTTGAGATTTCAAATCCGCAATCCGCAATCCCAAATCCGAAATCTCTTCAACTCAGAACTCAGAACTCGGAACTCAGAACTTACCTCGCCGCCAGTTTTTCGTTGAGGATCACGACGATCTCGACGCGGCGGCTCAGGGCCTTGGTGGCGCGCGGGTTGGTCGAGCCGAAGCCTGCGGTGTACATCTGCCTGGAGTTCATGCCCCGGCTTTGCAGGTGGCGAAGCACGGCCCCGGCGCGGTGCTGGCTCAGTTCAAGATTGTCTTTCCACTGGCTCTTGCGGATGGGGTCGCTGTCGGTGTAGCCGTCGATGCGGATCATGTTTTGGGGGTACTCGCGCTTGATGACCGCGATGACCTGATCGAGCGTCTTGATGGAGGTGGAGCGCAGGTCGGCCTTGCCCGGTTCAAAGAGCACATCGCCGGGCACGCGCACGGTGATGCGTTCGTTGGTCCTCTGGGTCTCGATGCCGCCGATGCCTTCGAACCCGGTGCGGGCCGAGGTGTTGGCGGCGGGGGCGGGAGCGGGGATGGTCTGGGTGATCACCGTGGGCGGGCGGCTGTTGGCGGCGAGCAGGTCCGCTTCCAGCCGTTCCTTTTCCGCCGCCAGCCGGGCCTGTTCGGCGGCATAGGCGTCACGGTCGGCATTGGCCTTGGCCCAGGCGGCCTGGAGGTCCTGATTCTGCCTGTAAAGGTTGTCGCGCTCCGCCTTGAGCTGATCGCTCTGGCAGCCCGTGAGCAGGCCCGCGCCGAGAACCAAAGTGAAAATGACACGCAACGAAAGGGCGGTTCGATCCATCGTCAGCACCTTTGACTAAAGAAAAATGTTCAATCCGGTTCGGCCCGCTCCAGCGGACCGGTCGAGTCGGCGAAATCATACACGAAACGAAACGCAAAACGAAAACGCCTCGCTTGGCAGCCGGTTGAGAAGAGATCAGAGGTCAGAGATTAGAGATCAGATCAGAGCGAAGCCGCAAGCGGCTGTGGCTTCCTGTCCTCTGTCTCCTGTCCCCTGAACCCTGACTTCTTCAACAGGCTGTTACCGGCTGAGAATCGGCAGATGGAGCACATCCTCTGCAATTTTTTGCAGCGGGCCGCGGAAGAGCATCAGCACGATCGCGGCGCCGCACAGGTGCGGGCCGTAGGGAATCTGCACGCCGCGCCTCACCAGCAGCCGGCCCAGCGTCGCCTCCACGGCGGCATACCCCAGGCCGAAGAACGCCGCCATCATGAAAGCGATCGTCGCATCACCGGCGCCGATCACCGCGCCGATGGCGCCCACCAGATGCACATCGCCCAGCCCCATCGCCTCCTTGCCGAACAGCAGCGTGCCCAGGATGCGAACACCCCACACCACGCCGCATCCGACCAGATAACCAAGCACCACCCCCGCCGCCGCCTTCACCGGCAACGGCCAGCCCGCCAGCATCGGCTCCACCGAAGGCAGCGCGGCGATGCCGATGCCGATGAGGGCGAACACGATCGGCAGCGAGAGATACAGAATCTCCTTCATCGATTCCAGACGCGGATGGGGATGAACGTACCAATGCTCCGGCCCCGAACCTTCCAGATCGGCAGGCTTCCCATACGCCCCGAAATCGACCAGCAGCACGCCCCACCACAGCAGCACGAATCCCGCGAACCGGCCCCACACCCCAAGCGTGAACCAGAGCGCCACCGCCAGAGCGGTGACGGTCAGCAGATAGATCGCCTTGGACTTGGCGCTGACGGGTTGGGCTTCCGCAACTTTTTCCTCAACCTTTTCCGCCCCCGTCGCAACCATGCTTGCAGCGGATGATGCGGACGAAGCGGTGCCGTTGCTGTTCGCAGTCGCCGCCTTCTCTTTGCGATCACCGGCGGCTTTGTGTTTCTTCTGCTTCTGCTTCTCTTTCTTCGTCTTCTTCCCCTTCTTCACATGCTCTGTCGGCTCTATCGGCTCCGCCGGCTCCGCGGTCGGATCGGGAAAACTCATCGGCAAGATGCCCTTGCGCAGCAGGGTGAACGCGATGATCAACCCGATCCCGCCGCCGATGGCCGCCCCGATGCCCCACGTGGATACCGGCGGCAGCAGCCGGTCGCTTTGAGGGAACGCAGCCGCGGCGATGGGAAAACCCAGCAGGGCGATGATCGTGACGGTCCACGGAATCTGCAATGGAATAATGTAAAGGTGGGCATCGATTTTCGATGCCGCGATCAGCCCGGCCAGCAGGAACAGATGCAGCACAAACACCATCGCCGAGTCGCCCCCCGGAAGCTGCACATACTCGGTCCGGTCGCCCGTGTGGTAATACGCCAGGAACAACATGCCGAACGCCAGGGCGCAGAACCCTTCAAGAATCGGATACTGCGGGCTGATCGGGTTGGCACAGTACCGGCAACGCCCGCGCAGCCAAAGCCAGCCGAGCACGGGCACGTTGTCGAACCAGGCGAGCTTGTGATCGCACCTGGGGCAGGCCGAGGGCGGCGCGACCAGGCTCTTGCCCAGCGGCAGGCGATAGACCACGACATTGAGAAAGCTGCCGACGCAGGCGCCATAGACGAGCGTCATGATGAAATAAGGCCAGTGGGTCACGGTCGTCAAACTTGGGGGGATTGGCCGCAAAAAGCACAATAAGACACAAAAAAGAGCGAATCGGCGCTTCTCGCGGGAAAGTTCGTGAACGGGAACTCCTGATCAACCCCGCGTCCAAGCCGCTTGCGGCGTAGCAATCCCCTGATTCACGGTACACATCGGGGTTATTCAGAAGTCCCAACGAATTCAAAAAACCCCGCCTTCATTGATCGTCGATTTCAGCCTCCATCTCCGGTTCATCCTCGCCCGCCACTTCCAGCCCGCCATCGGCCGTCGGCGAAAGCTCGGCGATCTTCCGCTCCGCCTTCGTCAATATCCCCCGGCATTGCCTGATCAACTGCATGCCCCGCTCGTACTGCGCCAGGCAATCCTCCAGGCCGACCTCGCCCGACTCGATGCGATCGATGATCGCCTCAAGCTGCTCGACGGCCTCCTCAAACTTCACCGGCTTGTCGCTCGCTTTGCTCTTGGACATGGCGACAGTTTAGCACCATCGGCGCACCCGTTCGAGCGATATCATGTTTGGATGAACACTCGTCACTCATTCGTCATGGCCCTGCTGCTCAACAGCCTCTTTGGAGCGGCGCCGGTCCCCGCTCAGGACAAGGTGGAACGCGCCGACTGGGGCGCCATCGCCCGGCAGCCGGTCGATGGCCGGATATTCCTCGCGGTGGAGGCGGTGCCTGCGGATGGCCGGTTGCCGCTGCCTGCGCCCTTCGATGCGATCATCAGTGCTTATGTGGATGTGCCCGGCCGCATCGGGCCGGGGCAGGACGGCAAGCGGGTGGATGTGGAGTTCAACGCGGATGCTTCGAAGATTGCCGCGCTGCCTCCCATCGAGGCGGGCAAGGGCGGCATCATCGTTCTTGAAACCGCGGAGAAATCCGGGCAGTTTGCCGATGGTCGGATCATCTTCTCCGCGCTCGATGCCAGGGTGCAGGGCAACAAGGCGAAGCTCGAATCGCATCCGGGCAACCATCGCATCGGCTTCTGGTCGAACATCGAGGATCATGTCGCATGGGACTTCACCGCGACAAGGCCGGGCATGTATCAGGTGGAACTGACCTATTCCCTGGCCGCCGGGAGCAGCGACATCACCATCGCCGTCGGCGACAAGAGCGTGAGCGCCACGCTCAAGCCCACCGGCAGTTGGTACCGCTACACCACGGTCATCCTCGATCGCGTTTATGTAAAAAGCCCCGGCAAACATGCCGTCACCGTCAAAGCCTCCAGGATCACCGGCGGCGCGGTGATGAACCTCAAGGCGGTGCAGTTGCGGCCCGCCGGCGAGGGCCGGCCGATTGTGCAGGGGGAGGATGGCGGCGTGCTGCTGCACTCGCGCGACGCCGCCAGCCGGGGCGTGAAGGTGCAGTACGAACCCAGGCCGGAGAAAAACACGCTCGGTTTCTGGGTGAACGTGAACGACCAGGCGTCGTGGACCTTCACCATCACCAGGCCCGGCGCCTTCGATGTCGAAATCCTCCAGGGCTGCGGCAAAGGCTCGGGCGGGGCGGAGGTGGCCATGATTCTTCTGGAAACCACGGGCTTCGGCAAGGATCAGACCCTGACCTTCACCGTGCAGGACACCGGCCACTTCCAGAACTTCATCCCCCGCAACATCGGCAAACTCACCATCGAAAAACCCGGCGAATACACCCTCCTCGTCAAGCCGCTCAAAAAGCCCGGCGTGGCGGTGATGGACCTGCGGCAGGTCACGCTGACGCCGGTGAAATGAACAAAGCGTTGAAATCAAATGCGGAGCAACCATGCCTCATGGTCGATAACCCACCCAACGAATATGACGATTGTCCTGTCGATCCTCACCGTTTTGACTTCGATTTGGATCGAGGCATTCGCGAGCAGGTGGTGGAAAGACTCGAAGGCAGTCCAATGCTGCCTTTGAAAAAAGGCGCAGGGCCGACTGAAAGCGGCATCTACGCCCTGTACCATCGCGGCGCGCTCGTCTATATCGGAAAAGCCTCCAAGGGAACCACCAGGAGCAAGCGCAGTTTACGGAGTCGATTGAACGAGCATTTGGGGAAGATCAACGGTCGCCGGAACATCACGACTGATGATGTGACTTGCCGTTATCTGACTTTCGCCAGTGAATGGTGGGTTTTTGCCGCCGAATATGCTCTTATGGCGCATTACCGGCCGAGTTGGAATGAAAGCGGATTCGGCAGCAAGACTCCGGGAAAAGGCAGGCCTGGAACCGACCGGGTGAGTGCGTGGAACGAAATGTTCCCCGCGAAGAAGGAATAAATTCAATGGTGTCGTTCCCGTTCACAGGACGAACCGTTGCGGCAAACGATCCAAAAGCAATGTCGCTTGCGTGCGTGGTGCGCGTGCTGCCATTTTGTCGAAATCATCGGACCATTGCGGATTTTCACAATCAAATCGCACACGGTGAAACCGGCTTCTTCGGCCATCCGCATGAAATCGCAGTGCGCCCATCGGGAACGATGGCTGTTGACCATGTCGGTGATTTTTGCCAGCAGCAGGCCGTCGGGTTTCAATACTCGCCTGGCCTGCTTGAGAAAAGGCGGGTAAAGGTAACTCAAAGTCCAGCCGTGTTCCTTGCCGCACTCCATGGTCGCACCGAAATCAACATCGAACCGCTTGACGCTCTTGTCTCTTCCTTGCGGTCCGACGTGCGGCGGATCGTAAACGACGACCCCGAACTTGTTCGATGGGACCCCGTCCATGATCCGGTTGTCACCGACGATGTCCGGTTCATGCCTGGGATCGATGTCCATTGAAACGATCTTGCGATGGGATCCCTTCCACATCCGCCCCGTGTTGTAGGTGGCGTCGAGGATCGGGGCCGGCTCGATGGTCGGGTAAAAGTTGAGCATGGCTTCGAGCAGGTCGCCGTCGCTCTTCTCCCAGACGCTGCTCAATGGAACATAGCCGGCGGAAACCGTGCGGTTGCCGTTCACTTTGCCGTTGGTCTTTGTCGCATCGGCGCTGATCGTGGTCATGGACGATTCATCCTTCCTTTCCTGCGAGCCGCCTTTTTCTTTCTGCGGGGGGTGTCCCAGTAGGCGCTTTTGCATTTGGGGCATACCTTGGGCTCCATTGTTTCAACGCGCGGAACCCAGATGTGTTCGCATCGCTCGCAACGAAAACCTGTGACCACGACCTTCGGCATTGCCGGAGTGTGCCACCGTTACGGACTTCTGTCAAGTGGCATACCATAAGTAGCATACCATAAGGTAAACGGCAGTCCCCGCGTCATCGCATCCCTCCGCGGACGTGTCACGTCGCGGCCAGTTCCCGGATGTCCGCCACCAGCGCCATCACGTCCGCCTCCGTCGTGTCCCAGGCGCACATGAAGCGGGAGCCGGCGCCGATGAAGTCGTAGTAGCACCAGCCGCGCTGTTTCAGACCGTCATCGACGGCCTTGGGCAGTTCGACGAAGACGGCATTGGCCTGCGGTTGCGTGATGAGCTTGATGGCGGGGATTTTCTCGATTTCGCCGGCCAGCAGCTTCGCGCAGGCGTTGGCGCTGGCGGCATGTGTGAGCCACGCGTCGCCTTCGAGCATGCCCAGCCAGGGTGCAGCCATGAAGCGCATTTTCGAGCAGAGTTGGCCGGCCTGTTTGCAGCGGTAGTCGAATTCCTCGGCGAGTTCCTTCTTGAAGAAGACGACCGCTTCGCCCACCGCCAGGCCGTTTTTCGTGCCGCCGAAGCAGAGGACATCGACGCCGACTTTCCATGTGATTTCCTTGGGCGCGACGTTCAGCGAAGCGACTGCATTGGCGAAGCGTGCGCCATCCATGTGGATTTTCAGGTTGAGTCTGCGGGCGGTTTCGCCCAGGCGATCCAGTTCCTTGACGGTATAGACCGTGCCCAGTTCGGTGGCCTGCGTGATGCTGACGGCGCGAGGCTTGGGGTAATGCACATCATCGCGGCGTTTGACGATGTGTTCGACGGAAGCGGGATCGATCTTGCCGTTGTCGCCGGAGGCGATGAGCACCTTGGTGCCGTTGGAGAAGAACTCCGGGCCGCCGCACTCATCGGTTTCGATGTGGGCCAGCGGGTGGCAGATGATGGAGTGATACGACTGGCACAGCGAGGCGAGCGTAAGCGAGTTGGCGGCGGTGCCGTTGAAGGTGAAGAAGACTTCGCAGTCGATCTCGAACAGCTCGCGCAGCATGTCGGTGGCCCGCTGGGTCCAGGCATCATCACCATAAGCCCGGCTGTGTCCCGCGTTGGCCTGCGCCATCGCGGCCCAGGCTTCGGGGCAGATGCCCGCGTAGTTGTCACTGGCGAACTGGCGGCGGGGGAGGGATTGCGGTGTGGAGACTGGTTTCATGGACTATCACTCGTCATTCATTCAAAGCCGAAAAAATAACCACAGATGAACACCGATGGACACAGATACAAGGAACTTCTGGATAATTCCCGATGCACCGTGAACCAGGGGATTGCTACGCCGCAAGCGGCTTGGATGTGAGGTTATCCAGGATTTCATTTCGGTATTTCATCGGTGTTCATCTGTGGTTCATATTCTGAAACGCTCAAGATCATCACGCCGTCGGCCGGGTGTTGTCCATGTCGAATTGGTTGATGCGGTCGATCATCGCGCGGAGCTTGCCGAAGTGGTATTTCGTGTAGGTGAAACAGATGCGCGGCAGTTGCGGGAGTTCCTGTTCCTGTTTGAGCGGGCCGCCTTGTTCGATGGTTCCCTCCTTCACCAGCGATTTGAATTCCTCGTTGAGCGCTTCGAGTTGTTTCGCGGTGATGGGCCGCTGCACGCGGAGAACGAGGGTGTCGTTGACGTAGCGTTGCGAATGGTAGTTGCGGTAGAAGTCGAGCACGTGTCGCTCGGCGGCGGTGATGTCGTCGGTGATGAAGTAGAGGTTGAGGTCTTCGGGGCTGATCAGGCCGGCGGCGAGCAGTTCCTCGCGGACGTAGCGGTCCCAGTGTTTCCAGTAGGTTCCGCCGGGGTGTTCGAGCATGACGATGGGGACGGTGGGCGCCTTGCCGGTCTGGACGAGGGTGAGGGCCTCGAAGCCTTCGTCCTGGGTGCCGAAGCCGCCTGGGTAGAGGGCGATGGCGTGGGACTGCCACATGAACATGAGCTTGCGGGTGAAGAAGTAGCGGAAGGTGATGAGCTTGGGGTCGTTGATGATGGTTTCGTTGGCGGTGGTTTCGAAGGGGAGACGGATGGCGACGCCGAAGGATCGCTCCGCGCCTGCCCCGCCGTGGCCCGCCGCCATGATGCCGCCGCCTGCGCCGGTGATGACCATCCACCCCGCCTCCGCCATCGCCTTGCCGAAGCCGACGGCGGACTGGTAGTCGGGATGCTCTTCCCTGGTGCGGGCCGAGCCGAAGATGGAGATTTTGTGTACCGCCCCGTAGCCGCTGAAAACCTTCAAGGCATAGCGAAGTTCCTTGAGACTGCGGCTGATGAGTTTCATCTCGCCTTCGTCGGCCCGGTCGCGCAGCAGCTTGACGGTGGTGTGCACCATCTCCCTGGCCACGCTGCCGACGACGGATTCAGGATCGGCGCCGGCCTGCCGCACGACGGCATCGATGGCGGCGAAGAGGGCGTGGTCCTGTGCGGAAGACGAAGATGGCGTGATGGAACTCATGGTGGGAACATGGTAGCGGGAGGAGGGTACGACGGATGACGCGACATGAAAACGTTTATTGATGGTCACTTTAGTAAAAGCCCCAAGCCCGATGGCGAGTCCGCGAGCCGTCGGGGTATTCCGGTTCGATACCCCAAGGGTTCGGCGGACCTCACCTTTGGGTTTGAGGCTTTTCTTAAAGTGACCATCAATAAACGGGGAGAACATGTTCATTTCGTGGCGTATGCATCACGCCCCCATCACCCGTTCGATGGTCCAGTAGATGCCGATGATGGCGATGACCAGCGAAGCGGGGATGATGACGGCGGATCGGTAATGCTTGCTCTGTCGCCACCAGCCCACCGCGAGGAACGCCAGGCCGATCACCGCGAGCTGCCCCGCTTCCACGCCGAGGTTGAAGCCCAGGATCGCCGGGGCGAACTGGCCGGCGGGCAGTTGCAGTTCCGACAGCACGCCCGCGAACCCCAGCCCGTGCAGCAGGCCGAAGGCGAAGACCACGATCGGTCGCCAGGGCTGGAGTTTCGTCGTGAACAGATTCTCGATGGCGATGAAGGCGATCGATGCCGCGATCAGCGGCTCGACGATGTTCGAAGGCAACCGCACCACGTCGTACATCGCCAGCGCCAGCGTCACCGAGTGCGCCAGCGTGAACGCCGTCACCTGCCAGAGCAGCGGCTTCCAGTGCGCCGAGAGCAGAAACAAGCCCAGCACAAACAGAATGTGGTCCGGCCCGTCGGGGATGATGTGCCAGAACCCCAGCGCCAGAAACTGCCCCGCCGTGATCACCCCGGGCGGAATGCCTTCGCCGCCGCCGGCGTCTTCCTCTTCCCCTTCCGCGCCGGCGTCGGCATCGGCGGGCAGCGGCTGATCGCTCACCGCCACGGCCCGGCTTCGCTGGTAGGCCGCCAGCAGTTGCATCGGCAGATCGACCGCATCCCGACGCGCCACCAGCAACGCCGGCCCCACCTCACGAGGCAGCCGAAGCGCCAGCCCGCGCGCCCCGGCAGGCAAGGACCCGCGAACGATGATCGTCGATTGCCGGGTGCGAACCGCGCCGACATCATCCCCCGGCTCCGTGACCCGATCCGTCCTGCGAATCGTGGCGATGTCGGGAAACACCACCTCCGCCGGCTGCACGACCGCACGGTCGATGGCCACCTCCATCTGCGAGATGAACCACTCGCGGATGCGCTCCACATGGTCGGCCAGTTGATCCCGCGTCAGCTTGGCCAGTTGCACAGCCAGGTCTTCCGTCAGATGCCCCGGCGCGTGCCCCATGACCATCGCCGTGACATCGCAATCGATGAGCAGCTCATAAGTCTGCGCCTTCGCATCGATCTGCAACCGGGCCTGCGCCAGCGGCGATGGATGAGCCTGAAGCGTTGACGCCCCGGCGGACAACAACAGAAATCCGACGCAGATCAGGCGGAACAATCGTTTCATCACGGAAACCTCCCGCCGCATTGTAGTGATCCGCGCGGTACCGCAAGCCTGCGGAAGCCGCCGTGAAATCCCACACGCGATGGGTGATGGCTGGGGCTGAAGGCTCGGCGACGGGTGGCTGGGGCTGAGTCCGCGAAGCCCCGGCCCGGATGCGCGAAGCAAGGTGGCGCAACCGAAAGTCGATGGTCGCTTGGCCGGGGCTTGCGCCGAGTCTTCAGCCCCAGCCACCCCCGGTTCACCCCCGGCCACCCGCCGCGCAGCATCACAAGCCTGCATCACTCGAAGAGCACGCCCGCGACGGTGCGGTCGCCGATGAGTTCCGGGATGGCGGGTTTTGCGGAGAACTTCTGCACGTCGAACGGTTTCAAGGCCGGCTTCACCGTCACCTTGCCCGCGTCCGGTTCGCTGAGCCAGACGGCTTGCGGGGCGGCGCCTTTGGTTTTGAAGAGGTAGATTTCGCTGGTCACATCCTTGCCCTTGTATTTGACGCCGGCGGGGAACTCGCAGCCGTAGAAGTTCGCGTTTTTCGTACACCAGCCGATCGTCGGCGGCACGGTGCAGCCGATGAAGTTGCAATTTTCGATGGTGCGCCATTCGTGCGTGAAGGGGCCTTCCGTTTCGGGGAAGGTCATGTAGGTGAAGGAGGTGTTGCGGAACTTGAAGGCGTAGTCCACGTTGGTGAGTTTCGGGAACCGGCACTTGTGCAGGATGCACCCGGTGAACGTCCACTTGGAGGAGTAATTGGCCCACCAGACGCCGCCCTTGCGGAAGGTGACGTTCTCGAAGACCGCGTGCTCGGCGGTGAACGAGCCGCTCAGGTCCTGAATGATTTCCACGTCACGAAAGACGACCGGCTTCTGCGGCGTGCCCTTGATGCGCAGGTGGCCGCGCGTGGAGAGATGAATCTTGCCGCCCTGTATCTGCACGCCGGGGCCCACATCGATGTAGATGCGCCTGGAGTGATGGCCGTCTTTGACCTTGGTCTGGCCATCGAGGGTGTAGATGCCGCGCGTGCTGTCGAACTGGATGTCATGGGTGATGACGAACGAATCGAGCTTCATCGGCAGGACGAAGTTGGCCGGGGTCTTGGTGTCATCCTCGTTGGCGGCGGGCTTGTCGGGCGTCGGCTGCGGGACGGGTGCGGGACCGGGGCGCGTCGGCAACGCGGAGGCGATCGATGAGGCGGAGCCGCCCAGGTCCTTCTCGATCTCCTTGAGCACGATGGTGGCCTTGAGTCGCGGGGCATCGTTGTCGGCGTGCATGGCGAGGAACCGCTCGTAAGCCGTGGCCGCCTTGCGCAGCAGCTTCGGCTTCATGACGGGCGACGATCTGCCGGCGAAGTCGTGGTACCACTGCGCCAAGGCGTGGGCCTCCTCCTTCGACCAGTCGAGCGAAGGCTTGCCTGCGGCGGCGACATTGGCCATCAGCGCCGCGTCACCCGAAAGCGAGGCCGGCGACACGGCAGCGGATGGCGCGTCCATCTCCATCACCAGCAGTTCCGCCAGCGTTTTGGCGGTGGCCTTGTCGTTCGCGTTGGCCAGCAGCCGTTCCTGCAACTGCGAGATTTTCGTCGCCGTCGTGGCACGGGCCGTGACCCCTTCGAGCGCGGCGCGGATCGATGCCGCGTCGGGGTCCTTGAGTTGCAACGCCACCGTCAGCGCTTGCCGGTAGAGTCCCGCCGCCTCGACAGGCTCGGCCTCGGCCAGCACGTCGGCGGCCGCGACCGCCTCGTGGATCAGCCGTTGCCCCGCCTTCTTCCGCTCCTCCGCCGTGCCCCGGTTCAGGCCCGTCCGCAGCACGCGCATCACCCGCTCCCGGTTCTCACCGGCCCGCTTCGGGTCGGCCGTCCCCACCAGCCTGGCCGCCTCCACCGCGATGTCCATCCCCTCCGGCACGTTCGCCGCCAGCCCATACGCCTTGTCCGCAAACACCGCCTGTACCGCCGGTGATTCCGCCAGCGTCCGCGCCGACTCCAATATCTCTCCCGCCAGCGCCACGTCATCCGCCTTGTCCCGGCTGGCCGTCACCGCCTTGACCCGCGATCCGTACAGGTCGTCAAACAGCTTCCCCGCATCCTCCGCGAACGCGAACGACAACGAGAACGACAACGACAACAGCACGGCTGCAACCTGAAACCCATGAGTGATCATGCCTGAACTCCCGGTAAGACGCCTGAATGCGACGATGCGAAGGAGAAAAATCGAACACGCATTCTAAACGATGACGCTGATCCATGATAATGATTTCGGAGGTTGTTCAGGGCAAAAGCATATGGGAGGACGAAGCTCCCGCTGGGAGGGCGAGGCTCCCGCCGAGC
>CAZYPK010000041.1:0-33217 GCA_964649195.1 uncultured Phycisphaeraceae bacterium | reverse complement strand
GCCTCGCCCTCCCGGCGGGAGAACGGCTCGGCGGGAGCCTTGCCCTCCCGGCGGGAGAACGGCTCGGCGGGAGTCTCGCCCTCCCGGCGGGAGTTGCGAAGCCGCAAGCGGCTCATGGGAACATAGAATGACGGGGCACTTGGAGCGTTTTGATCATGAATCGATCCGTCCGTTCATCCCCGGTTCGCATCCATTGGTCCGCGTGGCCGGCTGCGCTGATGGTGGCTGTCGCCTTCCTCGCGCCCGCCTCCGCTTTGGCTCAGTTTGACGCCCTGGACAAGCTGGCGCCCAAAAAGAAAACCTTTGGCGACTCGCGCGATCATGTCCGCATCTCGGCGCTGCCCGGCAGGAAGCAGGTTCCCGCCGGCGGCGACCTGCCCGTCGCCATCATCTTCGATCAGGACAAGAACTGGCACATCCACACCAACGAACCCATCGTCCCCAATGAACTGGGCGGCCCCGGCAGCATGATCGCCACCGAGATCAAGGCGACCGTTGAATCCGACTCCGGCCTGACCGTGCGCAGCGATGCCATCCAATGGCCCAAGGTCGAAACCATTCAGGTGAACTTCGGCAGCAAACCGGTGGACTACGGCGTCTTCGGCGGACGGGCAATCGCGTATGTTCCCGTCACCATCGGCAAGGACGCCAAGCCCGGCACCACCACGGTCAGGTTCCTCGTTTCGTTCCAAGCCTGCGATGACGCCACCTGCCTGCCGCCGGCGGATGTGGAGGTTTCCGCGACGTTTGAAATCATCGACGACGCCGCTGCACAAGGCGCCGATGTCGGGCTGATCGATCACGCCGATCTCCAAGGCTTCTCCGCGAAGGCGTGGGACCTGTCGCGCCATGCACTGTCAGTCACGCCTTCATCACAAGGCAACACCGCACCGCCGCAGACTCCCGCAATTGCGCCCGCTTCCGCTCCGGTGAACTTCGGCGCCTTCGGCTTGAACTTCACGCTCGATCCTTCCACCTTCGGCGGGTTGATCCTGCTCCTGCTGGTCGCGGCGGTCGGCGGTCTGGCGCTCAACTTCATGCCTTGCGTTCTGCCGGTGATCCCCATCAAAATCCTTAGCCTCACCAAGTCGGCGGGCACGCGCGCCAAGGCCCTGTTCCTTGGCGCCATGATGTCGCTAGGTGTGATCGTCTTCTGGCTGGCGCTGGGCGTGATCGTCGCGCTGCTCAGGGTGTTTGACGGACCCAGCGAAATTTTTTCCTATCCCGCATCCAACATCGCCATCGGCCTGTTCATCGCCATCATGGGGCTGGGCATGTTCGGTCTGTTCTCCGCACGGCTGCCCAACTGGGTTTACAACTTCAGCCCCAGGCATGATTCGGCGGTGGGTTCCTTCGGCTTCGGCGTGCTCACCGCCGTGCTCGCCACGCCTTGCACCGCGCCGTTCATGGGCACCGCCCTGGGCTGGGCCGTCAAGCAGCCCGCCGCGGTGAGCCTTGCCGTGTTCGGCGCCATCGGCGCGGGCATGGCGATCCCCTACCTCGTGCTGGCGGCCTATCCGAAGCTCGTCGATAAGCTCCCGCGCACCGGCCCGGCCAACGAGCTGCTCAAGCAGGTCATGGGCCTGCTCATGCTCGCCGCCGGCGCCTACTTCCTCTTCATCGGCGTCGCCACGCTTCTGGCCACGCCCGGCGAGCAGATCAGCCAGCTTTACTGGCTGCCGGTGATGCTGCTGCTGGCGGCGGCGGGATTCTGGATGGCGCTGCAAATCGCCCGCATTCAGAAGTGGCCGGTGGGACCGATCCTCTTCACCGCGCTGGGGCTGGCGCTCTTTTCCATCGGCCTGCGCGGCGCCGCGAATGTCGCGTTTCCACCGCAGAAAACCGCCGCGCTCGATGCGAACGGCCAGCCGATGGTTCGCAATGTATCGAACGATTCCACGCACATCGACTGGAGGCTCTACACGCCGCAGCGGATGGAGGAGTTCCGCAGGGAGAAGAAGGTGCTGGTCGTCGATTTCACCGCGGAATGGTGCATCAACTGCAAGGTGCTCGAAGCCACGGTGCTGCACACTTCGACGATCGCCTCGATGCTGCGCGAGGCGGATGTCGTGCCGGTGAAGGTGGACCTGACGGTGCGCGCCGGCAACCCCGGGTGGAAATATCTCAACGATGAAGGCTACACCGGACCGCCGCTGCTGCTGGTGATCGCCCCCAATGGCGCGACGGTGTTCAAGAGCAACGCCTACACCGTGGGCGAGGTGGCGCAGGCGATCCGCACCGCGCGCGGCCCGACACCGGCGGCAATGAAATGATGAATGGCGCAGCCTTCGTTCGGGGCGTGCCCATCTTTTGTGCCAGCCCCGCCCGGAAGGGCGAGGGCTCAGGGATGAATGTACGCCTCACAGCCCGCGCCCTTCCGGGCGGGGCTTAGGCTGCCACAAAAGATGGGCACGCCCCTTCGCTCGCCAAGGCGAACGGCCAAATGGATCGGCGTGTGATACATTCTCCGCATGGACATTCACGCCAAACTTCTTGAACTGAATCTTGTGCTGCCCGCCGCCCCCAAGCCGGTCGCGGCGTATGTGCCTGCGGTGCGCGCGGGCGATCTGATTTTCATCAGCGGGCAGTTGCCGTTCAAGGATGGCAAGCTGCTGGCGACGGGACCGGTTCCCACGGTGAGCGTGGAGGATGCGAAGCTGGCGGCGCGGCAGTGCATTCTCAACGCGCTGGCGGTGCTGGGCGATCAGATCGAAGGCGACTGGTCGCGCGTGGTCCGCATCGTCCGCATCGGCGCGTTCGTTGCCAGCGCGAGCGACTTCACCGCTCAGCCGCAGGTGGCCAACGGCGCCAGCGAACTGCTGGGCGAACTCTTCGGCGAGGCGGGCAGACACGCCCGCGCCGCAGTGGGGGTGAACGTGCTGCCGCTGGGGGCGACGGTGGAGGTGGAGATGACGGTTCAGGTGCGGTGAGGGCTGGCGGCCTCCGGAATCATCCGAGCCGCGACTCAACGAGTCGCGGACGTGAACGGCCTCAAGGGGCGTCCTTCGCGCAGTGGATGGTCAGTGTCCGTCGCGCGGTTGTCCCCTCCGGTTGTCTCCCGGTTATCTCCCGATTGCGAAGTGTGATGCCTGTCATGTTCGAGTTCTGCTGCCGAAGGTGTGCTTGACCACCCTGAAGGCCGCTCACGTCCGCGACTCGTTGAGTCGCGGCTCTTGTCCCGAACTCAGGTTGCTACTCTGGTGATGGTCCATTACGCATCCCATTCGAGTGTTGCCATGCGATACCTCCCTTTCACGTTCTGTTTCACATTGCTCTTGTCCCTGATCACGGTCCGGGCTGATGGTCCTGCGGACAACATTCCTGAGAATGTCCGCCGGATTCCCAAGCCGGGCATCGATGTGCCACCGGCGGAGCGGGAGAAACTGGAGCGGCAACTGGGCGAGTTCGCGGCGGTCATTGACAAGCTGCGTAAGAAGAATGATCCGCTGACCCGCGAGCTCTTCCCGGATGTACTCATCTATCACAAGGCAGCGCACGATGCCCTGAAATATCAGGAGTTTTTTGATGCGAAGGAAATTCCCGTTGCCTACGCGCTGATCAAGGAAGGCATGGAGCGGGCATCGCAACTCGAACAGGGCCAGCCGGCGTGGCCATCGCAGACCGGGCTGGTGGTGCGCGGCTACATCTCGAAGATCGACGGCTCGGTGCAGCCTTACGGCCTGGTGATTCCCAGGTCCTACAGCAACAAGGGGCCGCGCATCCGCTGTGACATCTGGTTCCACGGGCGCGGCGAGACGCTCAGCGAACTCAACTTCATGCAGCAGCGGCGCAGCAGCATCGGCGAGTATGCACCGGTCGATACGATCGTGCTTCATCCGTATGGCCGGTATTGCAACGCGAACAAGTTTGCCGGGGAGATCGACACGCTTGAAGCGCTCGATGCGGTGCGGAAGCAGTACCGCATCGATGAGGACCGCATCAGCGTGCGCGGCTTCTCGATGGGCGGTGCGGCAGCGTGGCAGTTTGCGGTGCATTACACCGACCGCTGGTTCGCCGCCAATCCCGGCGCGGGGTTCAGCGAGACGCCGGAGTTTCTCAGGACCTTCCAGGGCGAGACGCTGGCGCCGACCTGGTGGGAGAAAAAACTTTGGCGTCTTTACGACTGCACGGATTACGCCCGGAACCTCCGCCAACTGCCCACCATCGCCTACTCAGGCGGGATCGATCTGCAAAAGCAGGCGGCGGACATCATGGCTGCCGCGATGCTCGAAGAAGGCATCACGCTGACGCATATCATCGGGCCAAAGACGGCGCACAAACTTCATCCCGACTCGAAAGCCGAGATTGAAAAACGGATGGCCAGCCTCGCAAAAAAGGGACGATCCGCGACGCCCGATGAAGTCTGGCTCAAAACATACACCCTGCGATACAACCGGATGCACTGGGTGCAGATCGACGGCATGATCGAGCACTGGGAGCCTGCGACGATCCATGTGAAGCTTGCGCGAACGGAAGTTTCCGTCCATGTCGAGAATGTTTCCGATTTCACGCTCGATGTGCCCGCCGGTTACTTCTCCAACAAACCGGCCTACAAGCCGCGCGTGCGAATCTCAGGCATTACCCAGGCAACCAGCGCCTTCGATGCGGCCCAGCCCGGCTCCGATGGTTCATGGAAGTTGCGAGCGCACTTTGACTGGAAAAGCGGCCAGTGGAAGGAAGGAACACGCCCGGACGAACTGCTCTCCACCTACAAGCGCCACGGCCTCCAAGGACCCATCGATGACGCCTTCATGGATGCGTTCATCTTCGTCCGCCCCACCGGCAAGGCGCACCACGAACTCGTCGATCAGTGGAGCAAGGCGGAACTCGAACGCGCCATCGAGCACTGGCGTCGGCACTTCCGAGGTGAGGCCCGCGTGAAGGATGACACGGCGATCACCGATGCGGACATTGCCGGGGCGAATCTCATCCTCTGGGGTGATCCGCAGAGCAACGCGGTGATGAAGAAGATCGCAAACAAACTGCCGATTGAGTGGGGCGATGATGCGATATCGCCCGGCGATCCGAGCTTTGACACGAAGAATCATGCGCTGATTTCGATTTCGCCGAATCCGCTGAATCCCAGACGGTACGTGGTGCTCAACAGCAGCTTCACGTTCCGCGATTATGCGTATCTGAACAATGCGAGGCAGGTGCCGATGCTGCCGGACTGGGCGGTGGTTGATCTGCGCACGCCGCCGAATGCGGTGTGGCCTGGGAAGGTGGTGGTGGCGGGGTTTTTTGATGAGAAGTGGCGGCTCAAGAGGCCGGAGAAGCGGGAGTGAAGCGGGAGTGAAACGGGAGTGAAACGTGGAGACCGGAGCGAAGCCGCGAGCGGCTTAGAGCCAGCCGCGTTTCTTGAAGTAGTAGAACAGGCCGCCCGCGATGCCGATGCAGACGGTCCAGAAGCCGATGGGGTAGAACCAGGGGTAGGCCCATTCCGATTCGATCTCCGGCATGCCCTTGAAGTTCATGCCCCAGACGCCGGCGAGGAACGTCAGCGGGATGAAGAGCGTGGACATGATCGTGAGCACCTTCATGATCTCGTTCATGCGGTTGCTGGTGGCGACCATGTAGGTTTCGGTCAGGCCCGCGGCCACTTCGCGGTAGGTTTCCAGCAGATCGATGATCTGCACCGCATGGTCATAGACATCGCGCAGATAGACGCGCGTCATCTCGCTGAGGCAGGGATGCGTCTCGCGCTGAAGCGCGTGAATCATTTCACGCATGGGCCAGACCTGCCGGCGAAGCAGCAGCAGTTGCCGTTTGAGGCGGTGAATCTCCTGCACGATTTCCTCGGAGGGATGCTCGAAGACTTCCTCCTCGAGTTCCTCAAGATGATCGCCGAACTCCTCGAGGATCGGAAAGCAATGATCGACGATGGCGTCGAGCAGCGAATAGGCGAGAAAGCTGGCGTCATTGAGGCGGAGGCGCGAGCCGGTTTTCTTGATGCGGTCGCGGATGGGGTCCCAGACATCGCCGCGCGATTCCTGGAAGGTGATGACGGTGTTGTGACCCAGGACGATGGTGATCTGCTCGCTTTGCAGGCGGCCTTCGATCATCTGGATCATGCGGGTGATGATGACCATGCGGCCGCGGCTGTGGGCGGCATCCTCGCCGTAGGTATCGACCTTGGGCCGCTGCGACACATGAAGCAGATCCTCCACGGCCAGCGGGTGAATCTCATACTTTTCCGCCAGCGCCTGGATGATGGTCATGTCCGCCAGGCCATCGACATTGACCCAGCGGACCTGCGACCACTCCGGGCGATGATGAAGGATGAAATCCTCCAGGTCGGTGATGTCCTCCACGCGAACGCGGTCGGCGGAATAGTCGATGCAGGTGACGAAGCAGCCCTCGGCCTTGGAAGGCAGCTTGGCCAGGTCCTGATGCTCGATGCCCGCGGCGGAGCCGGGATCGTTCTTGACGATGCGCGGAAATTCGAGGCCTTCGAGGGCGTCATCATCCTCTTCGTCATCGCTGATGTCGGGCAGTTCCTGCTCGCCGGCGCGGAAAGGGCGCAGGTCGCGCGGCGGAGCCGTGGCGACGGGGCGCTCATCCAGTTCGTTGTCATCGCGCAGGTCTTCTTGCATGAGGCACCGGGGATGATTCGAGTGAGACACCCGACTTGATAGATATCGGCCAGACACCCACCGCAAGTCGTTGAGAATTGTAGCGGCGATGATCGAAGCCTGCCGTCGCGGTCGGGTGAATCACCTGAGAAATGGCGTCATTTCGCCATCGTCGCCATGCGATCAAACTCACCCTTCAGCGCGGCATAGAGCCGCTGATACTGCTCGTGCCGCTTGCCGTACATCGCGGCGATCTTGCGATCCGGCCTGAGCGTTTCGGTCTGGCGGATGGCGGCTTTGCAGGCCTGGGGGACATCTTTCCAAACGCCGGCGCCCACGCCCGCGAGGAGGGCGACGCCGTAGGCCGGGCCTTCCTGGGCGTTGATGACGGCGACGGTTTTGTTGTAGATGTCGGCTTGAAGTTGCCGCCAGAAGGAGGAGCGCGCCCCGCCGCCGGAGAGGCGCACGGTGGAGATGTTGATGTTCATCGATTCCATGATTCGCAGAGCGTCGGCCATGCCGAAGGTGACGCCTTCGAGCAGGCTGCGGATGATGGCGGCGCGGTTGTGGCGGGCGGTGAGTCCGATCCATCCGCCGCGCGCATCGGGGTTCGGATGCGGGCAGCGCTCGCCGGTGAGATAAGGCAGAAAGTAAAGCCCATCGCTACCGGCCGGCGCCTTGGCGGCTTCGTCGATGAGCAGTTCATAAGGATCGCACTTCTTCTTTTTCGCCGCGGCGATTTCCGCCAGGGCCATGTGATTGCGGAACCACTGGAACGAGCCGCCCGCGCTGAGCATGCAGCCGAAGACGCACCACTTGCCTTCGACGGCATGGCACATGGTATGCACCCGTCCTTGCGGGTCGTAGGTCGGCGCATCGGCATGGGCGAACATCACGCCGCTGGTGCCCAGCGTCGCGCTGACGTTGCCCGCAGTGACGATGCCGTTACCCACCGCGCCCGCAGGCTGATCGCCGCTGCCACCGACGACGGGCGTGTTTTCCTTGAGCCCCAGAAGTTTCGCCGCCTGCCGGCTTAGCACGCCGCTGACCACATGCGATTCAAAGCACGCGGGCAACAGCGATCGCTCGATCTTCAAAAGCGAAATCAGCTTCTCATTCCATGCCCGCTTCTTCACATCCAGCAGCAGCGTGCCCGAAGCATCGCCGACCTCCGTCGCGTACTCGTTGGTCATGCAGAAGCGGATGTAATCCTTGGGCAGCAGGATGTGTTTGGTTTTCTCATACACGGCAGGTTCATGCTTTCGCACCCAGAGGATTTTCGGCGCGGTGAAGCCGGTGAGCGCGGGGTTGCCCACCATGTTGATGAGCTTCTTCCTGCCGCCCGCTTTGCTTTCAATCTCTTCACACTCGGCCTGTGTCCGCTGATCGTTCCAAAGCAGCGCGGGCCGCAGCGGAATGTGATCATCACCGAGAAAGACCGAGCCGTGCATCTGCCCCGAAAGACCGATGGCGGTGATCTGATCGCCCTTGATCTTCGCCTTCTTGACGACAGCCTTGGTCGCCTTCTGCGTGGCCTCCCACCACTGAAGCGGATTCTGCTCGCTCCAGCCCGGCTGCGGCGAACTGATGCCGTGCTCGGCGACGGCGGTGGCGAGCACCTGGCCCTGGTAATCGCAGATGAGCGTCTTGGTGCCGGATGTGCCGATATCGATGCCGAGCAGATGGGACATGCTGGGTTCCTGAAATAAAAATACCCGTGAAGAATGAGTGAGGGAACGCTTGTCAATCAACCAGCCGCGGGCGTCTGACCGTTGGCGCTCAGGATACGGACATCACTGGTGGGCATTTGAGCCAGATAGGTCAGCGCCCGCTCGTAGGATGATGAGAACGGAACCTTGCTCAACGAATGCAGCAGGTTCGTTTCGAGGAAGTAAGGCGCATCCTCGATGATCGCGGCTGCATACTCATCGATGGTCATGCCGCGAATCTCATCGTTGTCCTCACCGCTCAACTGGCGGATCGATTCGAGGACCAGCCGGGCGTCACCCTGCAAGACGCGCCCCGCATTAAAGATGGTGTAGCTTGCCATAGGTCGATCTCCGAACGGCGCGAAGGAAGGCCCGCGTCTCCCGCATGGCCTGGCTCACGCGGAAATAAGGCCTCACCACCATTCTATCGTGATGCTCAAGGGCCATCGACTTGACCATCTGCGACATGTACCACGCCTGCGGATTCACCGGCCACGGCGTCTGATGCTGACTCTGATAAAGCAACAGGGCCTTGCGTATGCCGTAATCCGGCAAACGCTCCAACTCCATCAATGCCCCCGACAGAGTCGAACACTCGAACACGGCAAGTTTGCAGGCGTGCAGCAGGTAAAGCGTGACATCATGAATATCGCGGTCAGGCTGAGGCAAGACAAAAGCATCGGCGACGATCGGATCAAACCCCTCACCCGCGACTGCTGTCTCGATCGTCTGAAGGAGCATCCGCTGTGACTGCGCATAACTGCCGCCAACGAACACCCGCGTCCGATGGGAACCTGGGAGGTTGGATGGGTTCAATCCCGCCATCACCACCCGCTCCATGAACAGGTTCGCTTGTTGCCGGGCAGATGGGACATGGAACGAGCCTCCGAGAAAAGCAAACCGGAATGCGATGCGAGGCTCGACAATTTAATGGCGGGGAGGCGGGACGGCAACGCAGCGGATGCCGTTTGAATCATATCCGAGATTCCTGAATAACCTCACGCCCAAGCCGCTTGCGGCTTCGCGACCCCCGGATTCCCCCGGATTCCCCCGGTTCACGGTATATCGGAAATTATTCAGAAGTCCCATCTGAGCATCTATATCAACCATTCCGAATCCAATCATCGCGGCTCGGATCGACATGCCGCTATGATTGAGTCTGGAATGCTCCAAGACTCATCGCTGCGAACAAGCCTATCGTTCAACAACGCCCCAAGGCCCGGATTTGACCGGGCATGAAAAAAACGCATGGCCCCAACGAGGCATCCCCATGAAAATCATCCTCCCCTTCATCGCATTGCTCGCATCCATCGGCGTGCTCGCCGCCTCTCTCTCCGCGCAGGAGAAGAAGCCCGAAGCCCCGCGCGACACCCGCCTAGGCGTCGTCAAGTGCGCCAACCTGATTTACGCAAACAACAAATCAAGCGTCTGCTATTCCGATGAGTTTCTCACCCAGGCCGCCAAGGACACCAACACCAGGACCACCGGCAAGTTCGCGCCGGTCCGCGCCGATGAAACGGAGCTTTTCGAACATCCCTTCGCGGTGATGACCGGCGAGGGCGCATTCGCGCTCACCGAAGCCCAGCGGGAGAACCTGAAAAACTACCTCACCCGCGGCGGCTTCCTCGTCGCCTCCGCCGGCTGCTCCAGCCCGGAGTGGGCGGCCAGCTTCAAACGCGAGATCAAGGCCATCTTCCCCACCATCGAAATGAAAAAACTGGAGATGTCGCACGAAATCTTCCGCACCGTCTATGAGATCAAGGAACTGACCGCCAAGCGAAACACCACGCCCTACCTGAGCGGCCTGGAGATCGACGGCAAGATCGTCGTCGTCTTCACCGAAGACGGCCTCAACGACACCGCCAACGCCGGCCCCAACTGCTGCTGCTGCGGCGGCAACGAAATCCGCAACGCAAAACTGATCAACGTCAACCTCCTGGCCTACGCGCTGACGCATTGACGCGGTTCGCGGGGTGGTGTGACACGGACAGGCGGCAACCCGGCCGGGAAGCCGCTCAAGCCAATGCTCTTGACATTGAATGAAAGGCCGGACGGAATCAGTGAACCAACGATTTATCAGAGGTCTCCTTTGGGCAAATCGAAGTTCAACAAGGTGAAGATGCGCTTTCGCTGCGGCCATCCCGAGCGGCTGGATGATTTGTTGACATTGACCGATGATTTGTTGACATTGACCAATGACCAATTGAAATGGATCGATGTCGCCCGGATCAATCTGCTTTGCGCCACGGACCTGCCCGGCGCCGAGCATGTTGACAATACATACATCATCCACATCACCCGCACGCTCGACCTCTGGGCCAAGCGCGTCGAGTTCGAGACGAACCGCCATCTTTATCGCATCCATCATCCTCATTACATCAAACAATATGCCGGCAGCGAGGCCCGCCTTCGTCTCGAAATGCTCTGCCAGACATTGCAGGAAGACTTCGGCGTCCGCTACAACCCGGCCCGTATTCACGATCCCGACTTCTCCAACGCCAAAGACATCTTCATCCACGACATGATCGCCGACCCCAACGGCGGCACCTGCACCTCCATGCCGGTCTTGTATGTCGCCATCGCCCGTCGTCTGGGCTATCCGCTCCGCCTCATTTCCGCCAAGGGACATTTCTTTTGCCGATGGAGGGACAAGCGCGAAACCGTCAACTTCGACGGCTCCTGCAACGGCGGCTGCGCCTTCCACCCCGACGACCACTACCGCCGCTGGCCCTATCCGATCAGCGACGAGGAGATCAAGGCTGGCCACTATCTCAAGCCGCACACCCCCGCGCAGGAACTGGCCGCGTTCATGGCGGCACGCGGGCACTGTCTCGAAGAGCATCCAAGGCTCGACGAAACCATTCACGCCTACGAACAAGCCGTCCGGCTTGATCCGAACAATCCGAACTATCGCGGATTTCTCCGTTTGATGCTGCGGAAAAAGCACGTGACCGTGGAGGTCATGGAACCGCCGGAACCGGAGAACCGGCCGCATCCGATGGCCGTCAGCCCGTTTCCACCGGTGCCAGCCATTCCGCATCCGATGTTTCCGCAGCAGTTGCCGGGGCGGCATCCATGGATGCCGCCCTCGTTTCCGCAACATCCGCTGGTGCATCACCCATTCTCGAACCAACCGGGAGTTTCCGGGACTCCGGGGGTGCCGCCGAAGAAAAATCCTTTCTGAAAGGTCTCGCCATGTATGCACCGCAGATGGGCCGATTTCTACAGCGTGATCCGATCGGATACCCGGATGGCCCGAATGCCTATGCCGGATATGCAGCGATGTATGGAAGCGTCGATCCTTTCGGCTTATACGAACTTGATATTCACTTCTATATGACTTATTACCTCGCCTGCAAATGTGGCTTGGCGAACGATCCGTGTGAAGTTGAAAATCAATATGACTATGATACGGATCAAACGAATTTGGCGGCGTGCCGATCCGTGAATAACATGGAGGCCAGTAATGGTGACGATATGACCATTCGCAAGAAACAAATCAGTTCACGAATCAAAAATCGATTGCCGATTTGAATTCCCCTCGCAGACTTTGAATCCGCTGTTGATTGGACACGCTTTGGCCCGCGCCCTTCCGGGAGCCTGAGAACTTATTCCGGGCGGGGCTTAAGCAAAACTCAGGTTTTCCGTCCCCTAATCCAAACGGGTGTCCACGTTCACCAGCGGCGGGGTGATCATGATGATCAGCGAGGTTCTGGTTTTCGTGTCGTTGTTGCGGAACAGGCCGCCCAGGAGGGGGATGTCGCCGATGAGGGGGATTTTGTTGTTCAGCGAATCGGCGGTGATGGTTGCCTGTTGAATCTTCTGCACGCCGAAGCGCGAGCCGTATGGGATCAGCCGGATCGGTTCCGGGGTGATCTGGGTGAAGTCGATCTGCCCGGCGATGCGCGAGCCGATGCTGCCGGCGGTCTGGACGTTGTAGTTCCAGCCGGTGATCAGCGGGCTGGTGATGGTTTTCATCGAGCCGCTTCCGCCCGGTCCGAAGGTGGAGAAGATATCGGTCAGCAGAAGCTGCTCGGTCCGGCCGGTGAGGAAGGTCTGCGTGCCGGCGGCGAGCGATGCGCTGATGCGGCGAGCCTCGTCGGTATCGGGCGGCTGCGATCGGAATTCGACGCCCAGTTCCGTCAGCGCCGAGCCGCCCAGTTGCACGATGCGCGGCGTGACGGCGATCTGCATGTTGTCGCGCGGGTTCAACGAGCCGGGCATGACCACATCGCCGAGGATCACCGTCCGCCCGTCGGGGACGACGATCCTGCTCTGCACCCGCAGCGAATCGATGATCGGCAGTTGGATGAACTGCCGGCCTTTCTTCCCCGCCGCCGTCTGCACCGGCAGGCGGCCGACATCGGTGAGCATCGCGTTGGTGGAATCGATGATCAGATCGAGGGTGCCGCCGTGCAGGTTGATGCGCGAGGTGAAATCGAGATCAAGCCCGGTCCTGAACGGGGATGAGAAGGTGTTCACCGTCTGGTTCCCCAGGGCGTCCCGCGCGGACTGGTAGCCCGTGCCCAGCAGCCGCTGCGTGGTGTACGACAGCTTCGAGGCCACGCGATCGCCGGCCAGGAACTGCATCCGCGCGGAGAAGTTGTCGAACTCCTGCTCGGCAAGGGCGCTCTTGAGCGACTGCGAATTGGCGCTGCGATGAAGCGTGCCCAGCGTCAGGTCGATTTTCAAATCCTTGCGGGCGATCTCCGGGGCGATATCGATGATGTCCGGTTGCAGGAAGATCGAGGCCTCGCCAAGGATCGGCCCTTCGGCGCGCTCGGCCCGCCCCGGGGCGAACGTCTCGCCGTCGGGCAGCGTCAGGATCGTGTCCAGGCTCAGCGTCGAGAGCACCGGCTGGTCGATGTAACGCATGCCCGCCGGCGTGCTGACGCCCAGTTGGTTCACCGACTCGATCACGGTCTGCACCAGGCGGGCGTCGATGGTCACCTGCCGGCGGTCGGGCGTGACCTCCGCGAGCAGGCTGCCTTGCAGGCCGGTGATGAAATCGGTGTGGATCGGCGTGACGCGGACCCTGCCGCGCAGGTCGCTGTCGATGCGATAGTCGGTGATGAACCGTTGGGTCTGCGTCTCGTTGATGGTGAAGGCTCGCCCCTGCCGCAGAAGAAAGTTGAAAGTATCCATCTGGCTGACCGCCGCGAAGCTGTCGTCGATGCGGATGGGGAACCGGTCGAACTCGAAGCCGCGCACCCGGCGGGCCATGTCGTTGGCGCCCAGGTCAAACAGCGTGTCGCACCCTTTGCCGCCGGTGAGGTTGATCTGCGACGCCCGGATGGCGCCCAGGGTCAGTTCGTCGTCGCCGGCGCCCATGTCGATGGTCAGCTTGTTGAACTGTGACCCGGTGATGCGGGCCGCGTCGTTCCCCTTGCCGCCTTTCAGGGTGATCTGCGACGCCCGGATGCCATCCAGGGTCAGCTCGTCGTGGTCGGCGCCCATGTCGATGGCGAGTTTGTTGAACTGCGACTCGATGATGCGGACCGAGTCGTGGCCCGCGCCGGAGAGGATGGTGAGCTTGCCGGTGAACGTGCGGATGATGGAGTCGAGGCCGCCGATGGTGGTGCCGTTGAGTCCGGTGAACTGATACTGATGGTCGGCGATCTGGGTGATCTCCAGATGATTGTCGAACTTGTCGCCGCGCAGGGTGAGATTGTTGCCGGCTTCGCGGATCGCAAAATCACCCGACGCGGACATGAGCAGCCGCGGCTCCAGCGCGGCAAAGATCGGGCCCCCCGGCTCCCCCGTCGCCTGGATGCGACGCCGCCGCGAGCCAGGCCGCGCACTCGCGGACCGACGGCGAATCAACTCCATCCCCGGTGACGAGTGGATCGTGAACATGAGTTGCTCCTTCCCTGATCGACATGCTTTTCCAGCGGCAAAGCCATCCGGTGACGCCTCCATTTTAACGGGGAATCGGAAATGAACAAGAGAAAAAGCGGAGGTGAAAAAACGGAGGTGCATGCCATCTCACGCGACTGCCTTATCAGAGCCGGACTCTGTAAGTCCGGTCAGACACGCGAAGCCCGTCTGCGGGCCGAGCGTGGCTGAACTCGCGCGACAGACGCACCAATGACCCTGTTCATCCCCCGCGCGAGTTCGGCGATGCTCGCTTGCGCGTCGCATCGCCGACCCCGGGGGCGGGTTTGCAAAACCCGGCTCGGATAAGAGCATCAGAGCATATCTTGCCATCCAGTGTTCGCATGATTACTTTCACGACATGAACGATTTCCCACTCGCCTATCACATCACCGTCGGCACCTACGGCACCCGGCTTCACGGCGACGAGCGTGGCACGGTCGATCGCAGAATGAACAAGCCGGGCGATCCGATCATCGGCCGCGCCGAGGAATGGGAGAAGTTGGAGCGTTCACTCCTGAAGTTCCCGCCGGTGATTCTGACGGAGGAGCAGCGCCGGTTCATCGAAGGCGCCGTGCCTGCCGTCTGCGAAAAAGGCGGTTGGGTTTTCGTCAACTGCGCCGCCCGGCCGGACCATGTTCACGTGCAACTGAAGGGATCGGCCGACGGCAAGGCGATTCGACGATGGCTCAAGACCTGGCTCGGGCAGGAACTGAACGGCAAGTGGCCGCGGCCCCAAGGCTCGACCTGGTGGGCCGAGTGCGGCAGCGTGAAATGGATATGGACGGATGACTATTTCGAGAACGTCTATCTCTACATCGATGAGCAGCGAACGACGCCGCAACGATGAAGTCTTATCCGCCCCTGCCTTATCAGAGCCGGACTCTGTGAGTCCGGTCAGACACGCGAAGCCCGTCTGCGGGCCGGGCGTGGCTGAACTCGCGCGACAGACGCACCAATGACCCTGTTCATCCCCCGCGCGAGTTCGGCGATGCTCGCTTGCGCGTCGCATCGCCGACCGGACTCAACAGAGTCCGGCTCTGAAAAGGCGGAGCGGCGGGTTTGCAAAACCCGGCTCTGAAAAGTCGGCTAAAATGACCGGCTCGCCTTGGAATGGGTCTGGCCTGTGCCCGCTGAAAAACGCAATCACATCCTTTCGTATTTCGTCCGCGGCGTCACCGCGGTCGTTGTGCTGGCGGTCTGCCTGATGGTGGTGATGGCGCTCAACGCCACGGCGCCCCAGGCGGGCCAGGTGCAGGTCACGGTCACGCCGCAATCCGTTCGCGTGTTCGAGGCGAGACAGGTCGAGCTTCAACGCCAATGGCGCGGCTACGGCGTTGCCGGCGCGATCGATCGTGCCGATGTCCCTTCCCGCGTCGCCGCCACGGTCGTTGCCATCTCTCCGACCATCCAGGCGGGCCGGCCTGTCAAGCTCAACGAAGTCATCGCCCGGCTCGATGCCAGCGATTTTCAGAGGCAGGTCGATCAGGCGGACCATCGCATGACCGAGCTCGATGCGCTGCTCAGGCAGATCGAGGTCGAGGAGAAGCGATACGCCCAGCGGTTGGAGTTGGAAAAGAAGGATCTCGCGCTGGCCCAGGCGGAGGCCATGCGGATTGAAAGGCTTTTCAGGATTGATGCCGCCAAGCAGTTTGAGTTTGACGCCGCCGCGCGGGGGGTGATCGCCGCCGAGCGGGCTGCGCTGAACACGGAAGAGTTGATGGAGAAGATCATCCCCCGCAAGGAGGCTTTGAAGGCGCTGCGCGAAGGCCAGGTTTCCGCGAGGCTTGCCGCCCGGCAGAATGTGGACCGCTGCGAGATTCTCAGTCCGCTGGAGGGCGTCCTTGAATCGGTGGATGTGAAGCTGGGCGAAAGTCTTCAGCCGGGCCAGCGGGTGGCGCGGGTGGTGAGCCTGTCGCGCATCGAGGTGGGCGTGCAGTTGCCGGTGGCGGCAAGACCCGATGTGATCCTCGGCGGCAGGGTGGAGCTTCGCCCCACCAACGACACGAAGCACTGCTGGGACGCGACCATCGTCCGCATTTCGCCTGCCGATGACGCGACGACCCGCACGATGACCGTCTTCGCCGAGGTCGATCAGAAGGAACTGGCCACCCGGTTCGGCACGGCGGGCGCGGGCCATTTGCTGATCCCCGGTCAGTTTCTTGCGGCAACCACCTGGAGCGCATCCAACGCGCCGCGCTGGGTCGTGCCTCGCCGGTCGATGCGCGCCGGCCGCGTGCTCGTCGTCACCGATGGGATCATCGCCAGCAAGCCGGTGGTGATCGACTACCTCAACGAAGGCGTGGTGCCTGGCTCGGGGGTGCCCGATGATCAGTGGGCGGTGCTGCTGGATGAAGGCCATCCGCTCAAGGCGGGCGATCTGGTGGTGCTCAACGCCTCGGTGTCGCTGCGCGATGGCGACAGAATATCCCCGGTCACCGCGACGGCTGACGCAACGCCCTCCGCGACGAACGAATCGAACGAATCGAAACCCACGGCTTCCAGCGGCGAAAATCCGGCGGCCGTTCCGTAAGCGCGACAACGCGACAAGGTGATGTGATCCCATGAGCCTTTCCAGTTTCGGCGTGCGCAAGCCCGTGCCGGTCAATCTGCTTTGGATGGCGATCATGGTGGCGGGCGTCATCTTCGGCGTCACGCTGCGCCGCGAGTTTTTCCCCGAAATCAATCCCGACCAGGCCTTCATCACCCTGCCCTACCCCGGCGCGCTGCCGGAGGAGGTTGAGGAAGGGCTGGTGCTCAAGGTCGAGGACAAGCTGGCGCAGCTCGATGAGATTGATGACATGTACGTCACCATCGCCGAGGGCGGCGGCGGGATCACGGTCAAGTTTCGTGAAGGGCTGAACGTCACCAAGGCGCTCGACGAGGTGGAGCGTGCGATCGATTCGTTGATCGACCTGCCTGCCGAGGCGGAGAAGATTCAGGTGCGTCTCTTCGAGCCGATGCTGCCGGTGATTCGGGTGAATCTGTTCGGCGATGCGGATGAGGATGCGATGAAGCGTGCGATCCGCGGGGTTCGGGATGATCTGCGCGATCTGCCGGGGATGGGTGAAGTGCTGGTTTCCGGCACGAGGAACTACGAGATCCGCATCGACGTGAAGAACGAGGCGATGCTCAGGCACGGCCTGAGTCTGCCGGTGATCAGCGATGCGGTGCGCGGCTGGATGACCGAGGTGCCCGGCGGCACGGTGCGGACCTCCACGGGCAACATCAAGGTCCGCACGATGGGGGTGAAGGAGCGTGCGGCGGCGATCGGATCGATCACGCTTCGCGCCGATGGCGGAGGCGGCGCGGTGCGCGTCGGCGATGTGGCGACGGTGCATGAGGCGTTCATCGATGAGTCGCTGGTGACGCGATACAACGGCAAGCCCACGGTCAGCCTGACGGTGTTCAAGGTCGGGAAGCAGGACATCGTGACGATGGCGGAGATGGTGCGTGCGTATGTGGACGGTCGCAACGGCATCGACTTTCAGCCGGACAAAATCGAACGGATGCAACTGAGGATGCAGGGCCAGGCCAAGGCCCAGGCCGGGCAGGGCGCGCCGATCAGGCGGCTGCTCGCCTGGGAACTGGGCCGAAACTCGGCGAAATCCCTGCCGGTGAACACGAAGATCGCCTCCTCCTCCGACCTGGCCCGCTTTGTGGAAGGCCGCCTCGATCTGCTGGTGCGCAACGCGACCAGCGGCGGCATCCTCGTGTTCGCGGTGCTCTTTCTCTTCATGAGCTGGCGCGGCGCGCTGTGGGTCACCACCGGGCTGTTCACCGCGGTCATGGGCACGCTGGTGTTCATGGCCCTGTTCGACATCACGCTCAATCTGCTCTCCATGTTCGGGCTGATCGTGGTGCTGGGCATGCTCGTCGATGATGCGATCGTCATCGCGGAGAACATCGAGAGCAGGCACTTCACAGGGGAGCCGCCGCTGCTGGCGGCGACGCGCGGCGCCGAGCAGGTGATGTGGCCGGTGGTCGGCACGGTGACGACGACCATCGTGGCGTTTCTGCCGCTGATGTTCATCAAGGGAAGCATCGGCGAGCTGATGGGCGAGCTGCCGATCGTGGTGATGTTCGCCCTGGCGATGAGCCTGATCGAGTCGCTGCTGGTGCTGCCCAGCCACATGGGGCACAGCCTGGCGAAGAAGGAAAGGCGGGCGTCCTCGGTGGGTCGCATGGCCGCCGCCTACGGCCGGTTCGAGAAGTGGCGCGACCGGTTCCACTTCGAGCGCATCGCGCCGCTTGCGGGCGGCATCGTCGCCGCGCTGACCCGCTGGCGTTACGCGACCGTCGCCGCCGCCGCCGGGCTGCTGCTGATCGCCGTCGCCATGCTGCAACCGTTCCCCCACGGCCGCGTGAAGTATGACTTCCTCTCCAGCAACGATTCAGAAACCATCATCGTTGATGTGCGCATGCCCATCGGCGCCCCGATGGAGCGCACCGACGCCGTCGTCGCCCGCATCGAGGCGGCGGCGCAGGCGATCAGGGAAACCAAGAGCATCGAATCGCTCATCGGCCAGCGCAGCAACATCGACACGGGCCAGTCGGAGAACTTCTCGCCTCACGTCGCCCAGTTGTTCATCGAGCTGCATCCGGTGGAGGAGCGCGACCGCGAGTCGCCGGTGATCGTTAACGAGCTGCGCGACCGGCTGGCCGGCCGGCTTGACGAGGTGGAGCGCGTCAGCTTCTCCGAGATCACCGGCGGACCGGGCGGGCCGGGCATCACCATCCGCGTGCGGGGCGAGGATGTGGAACGCATCGAGGCGGCGGCGCTGGAGATCAAATCGCTGCTGGCGCGGCAGACGGGCGTGGTCGATGTCGTCGATGACAACGACATGGGGCAGATGGAGCTGCGCGTCAGCCTCAACCCCGCCGGAGCCGCGCTGGGGTTCACTTCGATCGACATCGCCCGGCAGATGCGCGGCTTTCTCTTCGGCCTCGACGCCCACACCTATGCCGCCGACCAGGAGGACATCGATGTCCGCGTCCGCCTCGATGAATCAACCCGCCGCAGCCTGACCGCGATACAGAACAGTTGGGTCATCAGCCCGGCCGGCAAGCCGGTGCCGCTCACGGAGATCGCCGATGTGGAGGACGGCGTGACCTACTCCACCATCAGGCGCGTCAACCGGCAGCGCTCGATCACGGTCACGGCCTCCACCGTGCCCGGCATCAGCCCGGAGATGGCGCTGGCCAAGATCGACCTCGACCAACTCCGCGCCAGGCACGCCGGGCTGAGCATCGAGCTCGCCGGCCGCCAGGAGCAGCAGGCCGACGCCTTCGCTTCCATGCCCACGGGGTTCATGGCCGCGACGCTGATGATCTATGTCATCCTCGCCTGGCTCTTCTCCAGCTACACGCAGCCGTTCCTCGTCATGACCGCGATCCCCTTCTCGCTGTCGGGCGTCATCTTCGGACACTGGCTGCTGGGATACGACCTGACCTTCCTGAGCATCATCGGCTTCGTGGCGCTGATGGGCGTCGTGGTGAACAACTCGCTGGTGCTCATCGAGTTCTTCAATCACGAACGCGAGGCCGGCGCCTCCGTCTTCGATTCGCTGATCCATGCGGTCAAGGGCCGCCTGCGACCGATGTTCCTCACCACCACCACCACGGTCTGCGGCCTGCTGCCGATCATTCTGGAACAGTCGTTCCAGGCGAAGTTCCTGATCCCCATGGCGATCACGATCGCCTTCGGGCTGATCTCGTCATCGATCATGGTGCTCTTCGTGCTGCCGAGCGTGGTGATGATCCTCGACGACTTCGCCGCCGTCGGCTCCCATCTGTGGAACGGCCGGCCCAGGTGCGAAAAGGCGCAAGAAGTTTCCGAATAACCCCGCGTCCAAGCCGCTTGCGGCGTAGCAACGTCGGGTGGGGGGCTGAGTCCGCGTCGGGTGGCTGGGGCTGAGTCCGCGAAGCCCCGGCCCAGGCGCACGAAGCAAGGTAAGGCAACTGAATGCTGAATGCTGAAGGCTGAAGGCTGAAGGTCCCTTGGCCGGGGCTTGCGCAAAGCCTCAGCCCCAGCCACCCGGCGCGCAAAAAAACCGCGCGGCATTCGCCGCGCGGTTCGGGTGAGTCCGGCCGTGATGCCGTCTTAGTCAACGACGGTGATTTCAGGAAGGATGGTGATCAGCGTGTTGTTGCCTGATGCCGTCTCGATCACAAACCCGTCCTCATCGATGTCGGCGATGAGGAAATACCGGCCTGCGCCCAGGAGCGCCAGATCGCCGAAGCTCACCGACAGTTGGGTGCTCGAGAAACTGGCGAGGCTGGGGACCGCCTGGGTGCTCAGGAGGAAGTCGGTGCCCGTGTCCAACTGGCTGTCCGCGGAGAGGAAGAACCGCACGTTGAACGTGCCGGCGTTGCGGTTGCCACGGTTGTGGATGCTGACGGTACCCAGCGTCCCGCCGTTGGTGTCGTTGTCGATGGTCTTGTTGGCCAGTTGGAAGGCGATGGGCATGAGGTCGATGCCGTCCTCGGGAGTGCGGTTGACGATGCCCAGGGTTGCGACCTGATCGCCCTTTTCGATGATCGGCGAGCCGATGTTCTGCTGCTGGGCCACCTTGACGACATCGTTGACGTTCGACGCCGCCACCGTGCGGGTGCGCACCGGGTTGCCTGTCGTGGTGCGGTTGCCATCCAATTCCCAGTTGATGCCGTAGAGGCTGCTTTCCACGATGCTCAGCGTCACGCTCTCGGCGCCTTCCGGGATGAAATCGGTGATGGGCATCACCTCGATCTCCACCGAATCCGATCCTGCGGGGATGATCACCCTTTGGCCCAGCGAGCGGAAGTCGGACCCTTCCACGGCGTTGCCGGTGATGCGGAATTGAACCTCCAGATCATCGACGATGCTGCCGGTGCGGCTGATGAGGAAGACGCCCGGAATGACGTCGCCGCCCTCGCCCGGTTCCCTGGCGTTGCTCGTCGCAACGACCGAGACGACCGAACGGTTTTCAATGATGGTCATGGAGGTGGACTGGCTGACCTTGCTGAACGTGTATTCGCCCGGCTCGATGGTCAACACGAGCGTTTCGGGGATTTCGAAGAGTTCGTCGCTGATCGCCCTGACGTTGATTTCGACGACGTTCGCGCCTTCGGGGAACACGAAGGAATCGGTGATCGGGATGAGGGTGACGCCGTCGTCGGGGTCGATGATGTCAAGGGTGTAATCCACGCCGAGCTTGGCGTCGCCGGTGGTCTTGAAGTTGACGGTCACGTCGCCGTTGAAGTCGCCGGAGCGGAAAATCTTCATGATGTTGTCCTCGCCTTCGAGGACCTGAACCCCGTCGATGATCGAGATTCCCACGAGTTTGGGGGCGGTCAGCGCCGTGTCAACGCGACGGTTTTCGCCCGGATTGTCCGGGTCCGGGACGAAGGTGCCGTTGTCGTCGGCGCTGTCGAACCGGAAGATCGCGGGGTTGAAATTGTTGGGGTTGAAGTTTCCGACGATGATGAAGGTGACGAACTCGTTGCCGTCCTCATCGCTTTCGCTCTGGATGTAGTCGAGAAGATTGCTGCCTGAGAACCTCAGTTCCGCGGCATTGCCCGGCGTGTCCGAGTCCAGGCCGATGGCGTTGGTGTTGATGCTGCTGCTGCTGAGCCTTCCGTTGCCGAACATGTCCTGCAGGCGAATGCCCTGGTTATGCGTCGGCGTACCCGCGTCATCGGGGGCGATCAGCGGCGGCCGGCCACCGGGCGCATTGCCGGCAGTGATCTGCCCTTCGCCCCACAGTTCCCCCAGTTCCGAATCCAACGGCTCGAAGTCGTCAATCAGACCGTAGAGATCGAATTCGAGGGTCCGTGGATTGTCGGGCGGGTCGAGCACATCGACGAGCGTCAGCACCAGATCGACCTTGACCAGTTCGTCAATGTCAACATTGTTCGCCGCGAAGTCCGCAAGGTTGAAGCGCAGGTAAATGGAGAAGGAGTTGACCTCCAGTTCCGGATTGACGTGCTCGCCGAAGCGCAGGCGGAGCAGGCCGTCGGGATCGGTGCCGCCCACGAAGGCGTCGGCGCGTTGGCCGGGGGTGGCGAAGATGGTTTCGGTTCCTTGCGAGGAGATCGGCTCCGCGAAGATGAAGGGGGTGGTGTCGGCGATGAGCACCGCGGCGCTGGACAAATCATTGAGGTGATAGGCCTTGCTCTTCTTGAGCGTCAGCGTCACATCCTCGGTGGGTTCGAAGGTCGCGTCGGGGCCGATGGGCACCACGACGATGTCCACCGACGCCACGCCGTCGGCGAGGGTGACCTGCTTGGCGGTGAAGTTCTCGCCGTCGAGGGTGAGGAGGTAATCCTTGTTGATCTTGGCGTTGCCCTTGCGGGTGAACTTGACGACCAGTTCCCCGACCGTGCTGCCGATGCGGGAGATGGTGAAGGTGCCGGTGTCGCCTTCCTCGGAGGCGAAGCCGTCGGTGGGCACAATGATCACGATCGGTTCGTTGTCCGCCAGGTCCATCGTGGCGGTCCGTGTGGAAAAATCGGGGTCCAGTTTGTAGGTCTTGCTGGCCTTGAGGTTGAGGATGATGTCCTCGGTGGGCTCGACGATCGCATCATTGACGGCAACGACGTTGATCGTGGCGCTGGCCTGGCCGTCGCGGATGATCACGCTTTTGGTGATCGCATCGGTGCCGTCGTTGAGCGTGAAGTCCTTTTTCGCGCCGAGCTTGGCCTTGCCTTTGAGGGTGAAGTTGACCGTCAGATCGCCGGTGGTGTTGCCGGTGCGGGTGATGGTGAAGGCCCCCGTGTCGCCATCCTCGCTCAGCGTGGTGTCCGTCGCCGCCACGGTGATCACCGGTTCGTTGTCCAGCAGATTGATGGCGGCGTTGCGCAGCGGAAGGTTGGGCGTCAGGTCGTAAGCCTTGTTGCTCTTGAGTTGAATGATGATGTCTTCCGTCGGCTCGGCGATGGTGTCGTCATTGGCCAGGACGTTGATCGTCACCGAAGCCTCACCATCGGGAATCACCACGCTCCTGGTCAACACGTTGACGCCATCGCTCAGTGTGTAGTCCTTGGTCGCCCCGTTTTTCGCCTTGCCTTTGACCTTGAAGTTCACGGTCAGGGCGCCGACCGTGTCATCGCGCGAAACGATGAACGTGCCATTCGCCCCGCCCTCGGCCGCATCGATGCCGGCGGCGATGGAAACCGTCGAAAGCAGCAGACGTGATTCCATCCGTTCAAAGCATGGCGACCCCGCGCCAAAACCGGCGTCCTGCAACATCGGAAAATCCCGTCGCTGACCGGCGCCTGCCTTGCGGGAAGCGATGAACCTGCCGCCGCGAAGAACCTTCACCGCTTTTTGAAACAACTTGCTCGTGATCGACATCAGATCAACTCCAGATCAAGAGGAATGTGTGCAACCATCCGCCATCCGCATCGCCATCCATCATCAACGCATGGCAGGACCCAACCCATGCAAGGCCGACAAAATATCCCTGCAACTTCGCCCACGCATGTTCCAATCGCCCTGACGCCTCCGCTTCAACGAGACCATCGCCCGATGGCATCGCCGCCATCCGCCCTGGGCAGCCATCGCCGGGCCATTGTCGTTGCTCAGCCGATATTCCGCAAGGTCCCCAAAACCACCGTGCCCCACGCCTGATCGACCCGCGTTTCCAACAAAAACCCGCATCAAAAAACGAAGCCCAACCCAGGCGGCAAAGGAACCTTTGTTTCACAGGCGAAGCTATCAAGAACCCATTGTAAAGTCAACACTTCCGAACACGCGCTGGCAACCGCATCCTGCAACGTGTAGCATTCGTCGTCCTCCGGGAGCGTAGCTCAGCGGTTAGAGCACGGGACTCATAATCCCTTGGTCCTGGGTTCGAATCCCAGCGCTCCTATTTCAAATCCCAAACAAATGAGACTTCCGAATCATCCCCGATGCACCGTCAACCGAGGGATTGCGAAGCCGCAAGCGGCTTGGACGTGCGGCCCAGGTGAATAATCCGGGCCGGGTTCCTATGCTGTCCGGCATGGCGCAGATTCGCAGCGACATCATTGATGTTTATGTCTTCCGTCGTCTGAACCCGGCGGCGGTTGCCGTGGCTGCGAATGTTCAATTCCTTCAGCTTCGCCGGCGCTCCGGTGCGCTCGGCGGCACATGGCAGACGATCATGGGGCACTCGCATGATGGCGAGACCGCGGTGCAGACCGCGCTGCGGGAGCTTCATGAAGAGACGGGCTTTGAGCCGCCGACGCTGCTGAACCTTTGGCAGCTTGAGGAAGTGAACACCTACTTTCTCGCTTCCCATGATGCGATCGTGATGAGTCCCTGCTTCGCGGCGGAGGTCGCCCCCGGGAGTGAGCCTGTTTTGAATGACGAACACGATGCGATCCGCTGGCTGCCTCGCGATCACTGCGACCTTCATTTCATCTGGCCCGGACAGCGGCAGGCGATCGCGGGAATCTGCCGGGATATTCTGGCGGGCAATGCGCCGGCGCGGGAGTTGCTGCGGATCAAGTTACCCGTGCAATGACTCCGTTCGCCAAGGCGAACGGCTAAATAGGTGGATGGTCATCTTTCCCATGTGACGCATCTTCCCATCATCACTATCATTCCGCCTTGTTTCACCATGCTTTCCGACCTCCGTCCTCTGACCTTCGAGTTTTTCATGGATTCCTTCCAATACCGCGATGGCCGGCTCTTCTGCGAAAACGTCAACCTCGCCGACCTCGCCTCGCGCGTCGGCACGCCGGCCTACATCTATTCCCGCGCCACCTTCGAGGGCCACTACGATCGCATCGCCGCCGCCTTCGCCGAGCTCGATCCAATCATCTGCTACTCCATCAAGAGCTGCGGCAACATTCACATCTGCAAACTGCTGGCCAACCGGGGCAGCGGCATGGATGTGGTCTCCGGCGGCGAACTCCACCGCGCCCGGCAGGCAGGCGCTTCGATGAGCAAGGTCGTCTATGCAGGCGTCGGCAAGACCGATGCGGAAATACGCCAGGCCATCGAAGCGAAGATCGGCTGGTTCAACATCGAATCCGAAGCCGAGTTCGAAAACATCAGCGCCATCGCACGGTCGATGGGCGCCGTGGCCAATGGCGCCCTGCGCATCAACCCCGATGTCTATGACCCCAAGACTCATGCGAAAACAACCACCGGCAAGAAGGAATCGAAGTTCGGCGTCGATATCGACCGCGCCCGCCGCTTCTTCGATCGCTACGGCAAGGATGCGCACCTGAAACTCAGCGCGATCCATCTGCACATCGGTTCGCCGATTTACTCGGCTGAGCCTTACGTCCAGGCGATCACCAAGGCGCTCGAACTGATCGAGGAACTCAAGGGCAAGGGTTTTAGCATCACCGCCATCGACATCGGCGGCGGGTTCGCGGCGGATTACGAAACCGACAAGTCGCCCCTTGCTGCGGATTATGCGAAGGAGATCGTGCCGCTGCTTCGCCCGTTCAAGGCGGAAGGTGGCAGGATCATCATCGAGCCGGGCCGCACCATCGCCGCCAACGCCGGGCTGCTGCTCACCCGCGTCCAATACATCAAGATGGGCGGCAGGAAAAAGTTCGTCATCATCGACAGCGGCATGCACCACCTGATCCGCCCGACGCTCTACGACAGCTTCCACTTCATCTGGCCCGCCAGCGTCGCCCCGCAGCATGTGCCGGCGCATCGCAAGGCGGAGATGGACATGCCCGCCCTGGAACTGTGCGATGTCGTCGGCCCGATCTGCGAAAGCGGCGACTTCCTGGCGAAAGACCGCCCGTTGCCACCAGTGGCGCGCGGCGATCTGCTGGCGGTGTTCAGCGCCGGCGCGTATGGCATGGTCATGGCCAGCCACTACAACGCCATGCCGCTGCCTGCGGAAGTGCTCGTCGATGGCGACAAGGCGACGATCATCCGGCGAAGAGAGACGTATGATGATCTGACGAGGGCGGAAATGGAGACGATTGCGGTGTGATCGATAAGAACGCGGCTCCAAGCCCGATGGCGAGTCCGCGAGCCGTCGGGGTATGGCGGCGTTCATGTACAGGAGATACCCCGACGGTTCTCAAAGCCTCACCATCGGGCTTGGTTTGCATGCAGGATTAGCGAGCGAAGGATTCCATGGCCACCCAGCGCCTCATCTCCGCAGCCGCCGCCAGTGACGAAGAGGAACGTCTCAACTTTTCGCTGCGCCCCACGCGGCTTTCCGATTACGTCGGTCAGCCGCGCCTCGTTGAAAAACTTTCCATCACCCTTCAAGCCGTCAAACAGCGTGGCGAGGCGATGGAGCATGTGCTGCTGCACGGGCCGCCGGGGCTGGGCAAGACGACGCTGGCGCACATCATCGCCAACGAGATGGGCACGCATGTCACCGTCACCAGCGGCCCGGCGATGACCAAGCCGGGCGATCTCGTGGGCCTGCTCACCAAGCTTCAGCACGGCGACATTCTCTTCATCGATGAGATTCATCGGCTGCCCATTGCGCTGGAGGAATATCTCTATTCCGCGATGGAGGATTTCAAGATCGATGTGCAGATCGATTCGGGCATGCACGCCAAGACGATCACGCTGCCGCTCAAGGCCTTCACGCTGATCGGGGCGACGACGCGGGCCGGGCTGATGAGCGGGCCGATGCGCTCGCGCTTCGGCATCACGCACAACCTGGAGTTTTACAGCGAAGCGGATCTGCACAGGATTTTGAGCCGAAGCGCCGCATTGCTTGGGTTCGGGGAAAGGCACGAAGGCACGGAGGCACGAAGGCACGAAGGGAAAGGCGAGAAGCGAGAAAGCGAGAAAGCGAAAGAGCGAAAGAGCATGGAAGACAAATCCGAAATCCGAAATCAAAAATCCGAAATGGCTTCAACTCGGAACCCGGAACTCGAAACTCGGAACTTGGCGCCCGATCCGCTCCTGGCCCTGGCCTCCCGCTCGCGCGGGACGCCGCGCATCGCCAATCGCCTTCTCCGCCGGGTGCGCGACTTCTCCCAGGTACGAAGCGATGGCAGGCTCATCAACTCGCTCGTCGATGACGCCCTCAAACTCGAAGGCATCGACGACCTGGGCCTCGATGAAATGGATCGCAAATACATGCGCATCATCGGCGAGGTTTACGAGGGCGGCCCCGTCGGCCTCGAAGCCGTCGCCGCCACGCTGGGCGAAGATGCGGGCACCCTTGAAGACATGGTTGAGCCTTACCTGCTGCAACTGGGCTTCCTGGCGCGCACCCGCAAGGGCCGGCAACTCACGAAGACCGGCTGCCAGCACATGGGCATGAAGTGGAAGGAAAAAAACCCGGACGATGACAGCTTGTTCGAACGGGAATGATGACCGCGAAAAATCGCGACAGACCCGGAAACCTATTGATTCACGCAGACCTGATGGGATAGATAAACCCGATGGCTGCCTTGTTCCCTTTTGCGTCTTTTGCGCCTTTTGCGGCTGTATCGCCTGCCTTGCAATCGTTTGTCTTCGTTCGCCAAGGCGAACGGCTAAATGTTTTTCGCTGGGAGTTGAATCATGAAACGATGCTGCGCATTCATGTTGGTGATGATGCTCGTCGCCCCCGCCCTGGCCGACGATCCCATTCTCTACGACCGGCCGCGCCAACTTGGCCGCCTGGGCAACACCGACATCAAGGAAAGCGCGGGCCTGGCGCTGAGCATCGAGAATGAAAACCTGCTCTGGTCGCACAACCGGGCCGGCGATCTGCCTCGCTTCTTCGGCTTCAACCTCGAAGGCACCCACGCGGTCGAGTATCGCATCGACGCCAAGTTCATCGATCTTCAGGACATGGCCTCCTACCGCATCGACCGCCAGGCCATGCTGCTTTTCGCCGATGTGGGCGACGGCGGTCTGAAGCGGAAAAGTTACGCCCTTCATCTGCTGCGCGAGCCGCGTATGACCCGGGCCCCCAAGTTCGGCAGGATCGACACGCTCAAGCCGCAGATGACCATCGAGTTCACCTACGAGGACGGCCCGCAGCACTGCCAGGCGGTCGCCGCCGACGTCAGCGATCCCAAGGCCGTCCGGTTCATCCTCATCTCCCGCTCCGACAGCGGCACATGCAACGTCTATGAACTGCCCCTGCCCGGCTCGCGCGACAAGCCGCCGTTTGTCGCCAGGATCATCGCCAGGCTGACCATCCCCGCCGTCACCGCCATGGACATCAGCCCCGATGGCCTGCGGGCCATGGTGCTCACCTATGGCGACGCCTATGAGTTCACGCGCGGTGGCGAAGAGAAATGGACCGCGGCATTCACACGCAAGGCCCGCGTGCTGGAAATGCCCATCCGCCACAAGGGGGAGACCATCTGCTTCGGCAAGGATGGAAAAACCCTCTACCTGACCGCCGACGGCGCGAGAACGCCACTGTGGATGGTGGGGGTGAGGGAAGAATAAATAAGTTCTGAGTTCTGAGTTCTGAGTTCTGAGTTTCGAGTAAAGGAATAAGTTCCGAGTTCCGAGTTGACGATCCCAAGACATATTCTTCCGCCTTCCCAACTCAGAACTCGGAACTCAGAACTCAGAACTTAATTCCCCCCTACCACTTCGATTCAAACGCCCCCGGATGATGCCGGATCACCGGCTCCCCGTCATCGGACAGGTCCACGCCGATCACATCGAACCGCACCGGGCGATCGTGCAGGCGATATCGCCGGATGAACTGCATCGCCAGGATGTTCAACTGCCGCTGCTTGTGTTCGTTGACCCGCACCTCGGGTCGCGGCCCCTGCGCGTTGCTGCCGGGCAACCTGCTTTTCACCTCGACGATGATGATGGTTCGCCGGTCCGGTCCCTGGGCGATCAGGTCGATTTCGCCCTGGGCGTTCCTGAGATTCCTCGCGAGAATCTTGCAGCCCTGCCGTTTGAGGAATCGCGCCGCCGCCTTTTCGCCGCGCGAACCGGGACGGGCAGCCGGGAATAAACGCGAAAGCCACTGGCGAAACCATTGCATCCCTACAATCGTAACGACCGGAGCGGCGATCGCCAAAATCGCATCGCCTTGACTGGCCCCGCCGACCACGGGCGGTAGGTTTGTGCGGGAGAATCACCGATGCGATCGAAGTGGAACCGCCTGTTGTGCTGCTTGAACATGCTCGTGATGGCGGGGCCGGCAGCGGCCTTGCCCATCGATGTCAACTCCGGCGCAATCGTGCAGGCCCGGTGGACCACCGCTCAGGTGCGGCAAGACGAAACCGGCGCCGTCGCCTTCTTCCGGGATGACGCCTCCCATCAAAACACCGAACCCCTCTGGCTGCTTTCCGCAATCGATGAGCCATCGCTCATCGAGGCCGCCCATGCCTCGCAGGAGGAAGGCATCGACAAGCCCGTCAGCACGCTCGCCCTCGCCGCGATGCAAGGCACATGGCTCGATCCCGCCCTGATGCGCCTGGTGCAGCCGATCGACCTGGTGCGGCATTACAAGCACAAACATCCGCGACGCCGCTATTGAATCACAAACCGGAACTCACTTCTTCTTCGCCGGTGGCTTCTTGGCCTTCTTCGCAGGCTTGGCGCCGGCGGTTTCGACGTGCTCGTTGCCGCCGCCCAGTCGCTCTTCCCACGCCTTGAGTTGTTCCTCGAAGCCGCTCACGCCGGCGTTGCCGTAGGTCTGGTACCGCTTGACCACGTTCTCGCAGCCGAGCCAGTCATAGACATCCTTGCCGCAGACTTTATTCTGGCCCGCCGCTTCACACGCGGCATTGAAATGCAGCAGATCAAGCTGCGACAGTTTGTGATACCCGTGCCCTTCGCAGACGCGGACGAGGGAGCCGACGACCTGATGCGCGGTGCGGAACGGCACGCCCTTGGTCACGAGATACTCGGCCAGCGAGGTCGCATCGAGGAAGCCACGATCGAGTCCCGCCTTGATCTTCTCCTCGTTGAACTTCGTGGTGCTGACGATGCGCGTGGCCATCTCCAGGCAGTCGCACACGGTGTCGTAGGCGGCGAAGACGTGGCGCTTGTCCTCCTGAAGGTCGCGGTTGTAGCCGATGGGCAGACCCTTGAGGATGGTCAGCAGCGCGACGAGATGGCCATAGACATTGCCGCAGCGTCCGCGGATGAGCTCGAGCATGTCGGGGTTGCGCTTCTGCGGCATCATGGAGGAACCGGTGGTGTAACGCGAATCAAGCGTGATGAAGGAGAACTCGGTGGTGGCGTAGATGATCCACTGCTCGGCCCAGCGGGAGAGATGCATGGCAATCATCGCGCATGAATAAACGAAATCAGTCGCGGCATCCCGTGATGCTGTGCGCTCGATGCTATTGGGCGGACCACTACTGAAGTAGAGAGCTTGATATCCATCGGATTTGAACCCCCCACCCAGAAGATCAGTGGTCAGTTCCGGGGCGAGAGGTAATGCGCTTCCTGCAATAGCTCCGCTTCCTAAAGGCATTTCTATGGTGTGGGTGCCTGATCCAAACATCTGAGTGAGGCGTGTTAAATCTGCATAAAACGATTGCGCCCAGGCGAGGAGTTCGCCACCGACGATGATCGGTTGTGCTCGTTGTAAGTGCGTGTAGGAGGGCATGACCATCCGACCTTGACGTTTCGCTAAGTCAACAAAGGCTGAATAAAGCGATTCCAATTTGTCTGACAAATAAACGTCACCATCTTTGAGCCACATGAGTATGTCCGTCGCCACCTGGTCATTCCGGCTTCTTCCCGTATGCAGCTTTCTCCCCGCGTCGCCGATCTTTTCGATCAGCGCCGCTTCGATGCACATGTGGACATCTTCGAGGTCGATCTTCCAGCCCGGCCAGGCCGCGCCGTAATCCGGTCCCGCGGCTTCGATCTCTTTTTCGATTTCCTTGAGGCCGCGCTCGATGGCCTTGAGTTCTTTGGCGTTGATCAGGCCGACGTTTTCCAGCATGCGGGCATGGGCGATGGAGCCGGCGATGTCGTGCTTGTAGAGCCGGCGGTCATACGACAGCGACTCGACGAAACGTGCGGCAAGCGGATCGCCGCCGGAGCCTTCGCCCTCCTTGGCATGTTCCCAGGGCTTGGCGGTGAAAGTGGAAGGTGCGGTTTTCGGCTTGGATTTCTTGGTTTTCGGGGTGGGCATGATGGCGGTAGTGTAACGGATACGCAAGGCGTGAGAAGTGAGGAGAGCGAACCGTGCCGTGTCGTTCTGTTCTGTTATTAGCCGCAGCGTCCTCGCTGCGCGTCTGTGCGCCGACGCGCAGCGAGGACACTGCGGCTAAAAATAAGATGGATTCACACGCCGAACTCTTCGAGCACCTCTTCCCACTTCCCTTGCGCCTTGAGCACATGTTCGACGGCCTGTCTTGCGACACCCTTGCCGCCGGTGGCGTGGGTGATGTGGTCGGCAATGGCGCGGACCTCCGGGGCCGCATCGGCGGGGCAGATGCGGTAGCCGCACAGGAGCATCGCGGGCATGTCGGGGATGTCGTCGCCGATGAAGCAGGTGGCCGCGAGATCGACGCCCGCCTGCTGGCAGAGGGTTTCGATGCCGATGGCTTTGTTCTTGGAGCCTTGCAGGAGGTGGGTGACGCCCAGTTCCTCCATGCGCAGGGCGACGCACTGGCTCGAGCGCCCGGTGAGGACGCCGACCTTCAGGCCATGCCGCATGGCGGCACGGACGGCGAAGCCGTCGCGCACGGAGAAGGATTTGGTCTCCACACCGCGATCATCAAGCTGAATCGCGCCATCGGTGAGCACGCCATCGACATCGAAGACGAGAAATGAAATGGCGGAGGGGGAAGACATTTGTTAAGTTCCGGAGGAAGGCGATTGCTTATTACTTAATACTTACCGGAAGAAGGCGACTACTTATTATTTAATACTTATTACTTAATGGTTATTGGGAAGGCGGCGGAAGCGCGAGGAAGGTATTGGAATGTAATGTGTCACGAGCCACAAGGATCGAAATAACCATTAAGTAATAAGTATTAAATAATAAGTATTAGCCTTTGTCTTTTTTCATCGCACGCGACTGAACAGATAATTCTCCAGACTCTTCGTATAAGGCGTCGCGGTATTCACAAGATTGTAATCGATTCCCTTCCCCCGGCAGGCTTTGTTCCAGTCGGCGAGGAACCGCTTGATGCGGGCGTCATAGGCGGCGCGGATGTCATCGATGTTGAGCGTCACCTTGCCGCCGGTTTCGCTGTCCTGAAAGATCGCCTCGTGAGCGGCAGGCAGATGCAGTTCATCCTCGTGCAGGATGTGGAACAGGATCACCTCGCCGCCCCGGTGGGTGTGTATGGCCAGGGCATCGTTGATCGCCTCGAACTCATCGAGCAGATCGCTGAGGATGATGATCACGCTTCGCCGTTTGGTGAGCGAGGCGAGCTTCCTGATCGCCGCGGCGAGACCGGCTTCGCCTTGCGGTGAAGTTTCCTCCATCGCCCGCAGCAGCTTGTTCAGATGTGTGACCGAACTCATCGGCTTTTCAAACCGCGCCAATCCTTGCTGCACGAGCGAAAGCGAAACCTTGTCCTGCTGTTTGGTGGTGAGAAACGCAATGGCCGCCGCCATGCGGCAGGCGTGATCGTATTTGGAATCAGGGCCTGGGGAGAAGGGCCTGGCAGGGCCTAGGGAAGAGGGCCTGGGGCCTAGGGAAGAAGAGGCGGAGATGCTTCGATTCATCTTGGCAAATCCGACGCCATTTCCCCTAGGCCCCAGGCCCTTTCCCCCAGGCCCTGCCCCCCCGTATCCCATCGAAGCCGAAGCATCGACCACCAGATGGACCGCCATGTCTGATTGATGCTCGAACATCTTGATCATCAGTTTGTCGGTGCGGCCAAAGACTTTCCAGTCGATGTCGCCGATCTCATCGCCTGGAAAATATTCGCGGTAATCGTTGAACTCGACGGAATGCCCGCGCTGCGGCGAGGCGTGGCGACCGGTGTAGAGGCCTTCGACGATGCGGCGACTGGCGAAAAAGAGGCTGCGCAGACGCCGCAGATCCTGCACGCGCAGGTAGCGGCGGTTGAGGCCGGTGGATGGGGAAGCGGATTCAGGCATGAAGCGTGTCGATGCGGGGATGTTTTTTTGAAGCCGCGGCGTCCTCGCCGCGCGTCTGCGATGAACGCGCAGCGAGGACGCTGCGGCTGGGACGGACGCGCAGCGAGGACGCTGCGGCT